>PWEU01000113.1 GCA_003554005.1 Nitriliruptoraceae bacterium | reverse complement strand
GTCGAGCACCGCGGTGACCTCGAGCTTCGCGTCCTCGAGCCCGAGCACCTCGGCCCGGTCGTCGACCACCACCGTGGCGGTCACCGCCCGCTGCACCGTCACCACGAGGCCGTCGACGACCGCGGTGTCGACGGTGGGCTCGACCTCATCGGCGATGTCGAGCGCCACCTCCAGGCGGGCCAGGAGGTCACCGACGTCGGTGGCCGTGGTGCGCACAGCGAGGAGTTCCCCGTCGGCATGGACCTCCACGGCCGTGGTGACACCGAGGTAGAGACCCAGCCCGAGGCCCGTGGTGGCGACTCCGACCAGCAGCGAGCGCAGGAGCGTGCTGGCCCTCATGTGCTCCTCCGGAACGTACGGCGCGGAAAAGGTACCGACCGCCGGCCCGTAGGGTCGGACCACGGTCCTGCTGCCCCTTGTACGGTCCCACCTGGTGTCGCGGCTGAGTGTCACCCGGATCTGCGACACCCTGGACCGTGATCACCAACGTCCGCGGGAGACCGATGAACCGCCTCACCCACTCCACCTCGCCGTACCTCCAGCAGCACGCCGACAACCCGGTCGACTGGTTCGAGTGGGGCGAGGAGGCCTTCTCCGAGGCCAAGCGCCGCGGGGTGCCGATCTTCCTCTCCGTCGGCTACTCGGCCTGCCACTGGTGCCACGTGATGGCCCACGAGTCCTTCGAGGACCCGGAGGTGGCCGCGACGCTGAACGACGCCTTCGTCAACGTCAAGGTGGACCGTGAGGAACGCCCCGACGTCGACGCGGTCTACATGCGCGCGGTGCAGGCGATGACCGGGCGTGGCGGCTGGCCGATGAGCGTGTTCCTGACCCCGGGCGGGGCCCCGTTCTTCTCCGGCACCTACTGGCCGAAGGAGCCGGTCCACGGCATGCCCGACTTCCCGAAGGTGATCGCCGCGGTGCGTGAGGCCTGGGAGGAGCGGCGCGACGAGGTCCTCGGCTCGGCGGAGCGGATCGCGACCGCGCTGGCCGAGCAGCGCGACGACGAGGCGGCCGCCCAGCTCGACCCGGCGGTCGTCGACGGTGCCGTCCAGCTGGTCGTCGAGCGGGCCTGGGACCGCGAGCTTGGAGGGTTCGGGCGGGCACCGAAGTTCCCCCAGGCCATGACCATCGAGTGGCTGCTGGCCCACCACGCCCGCACCGGTGCCCCCACCGCGCTCGAGGCGGCCGTGCACAGCCTCGACGCCATGGCCCGCGGTGGCATCCACGACCTGCTCGCCGGGGGGTTCGCGCGCTACTCCACCGACGCGCGGTGGTTGGTGCCCCACTTCGAGAAGATGCTCTACGACAACGCGCTCCTGCTGCCGGCCTACGCCCGGGCCGCGGTCCTGGCCGATCGTCCGGACCTGGCGGAGGTCGCCCGGTCGATAGCTCGCTGGCTGCTGGCGGACTGCCGGACCGACGAGGGCACCTTCATCAGCGCCTTCGACGCCGACTCCGAGGGCGAGGAGGGGCGGTTCTACGTCTGGCCCTACGACGAGCTCGTCGCCGTGCTCGCCGAACTGGATGTCGACGTGGACCGCTGGACCCGGTTCCTGGGCGCGAGACCGGGCGGTAACTGGGAGGGGGTCAACGTCCTGCACGAGCCGGTGCCCCGGGCCCGCTTCGCCGCCGAGGAGGGCCTCGCGCTGACCACCTTCGAAGCCGGGTGGGACCGCGTCCGTCGCCACCTGCTGGCCCACCGTGCCCGGCGGATCCCGCCCGGGATCGACCACAAGGCCCTGACCGACTGGAACGCCCTGGCGGTCCGTGGCCTGGTCCGTGCCGGTCTCGACCTCGACGAGCCCGCCTGGATCGCGGCGGCCGCCGAGGTCGCGGAGACCCTGCACGACACCCACGTGGTCGACGGCCGCCTCCATCACGTCCGCACGGCCGGTCGGACCGCCATCCCGGCCTTCCTCGACGACCTCGCCCTGCTCGCGCTGGCCGACCTCGAGCTGCTGGAGGCCACCGGCGAGGCCCGCTGGTACGAGCGGGCGGTGCGCTGGGTGAGCGAGGCCCACGAGCGGTTCCACGACGCCGAGGCCGGCGGCTGGTACCAGACCGCCCACGACGCCGAGGTGCTGGCGCTCAGACCCAAGGACACCTTCGACAACGCCCAGCCCTCAGGCACCGCGGTGATGATCGAGGTGTGCCTCACCCTCGCCGGGCTGTCAGGGGACCTGACCTGGCGTCGCCACGCCGAACAGGCCCTGCGGCTGGTGCAGCCCACGGCGGCCCAGGCCCCAACGGGTGCCGGCTGGTCGCTCCGGCAGTTCGAGGCGGTCGCCGCCGGCCCCCGCGAGGTCGTCATCGTCGGGCCTGCAGGCCCGGCCCGTGACGCGCTCGTCCGGATCGCCCGGTCCGAGCGCACCCCCGGGACCCACACGGTGGTGGTGGATGACGACCACGACGAGGCGGTGCCGGTCACCGCTGGCCGCCGGAGCCTCGATGGGGTCCCGGCCGCCTACGTGTGCCGGGAGCTGGTGTGTGAGCGGCCGGTCACCGATCCGGCCGCGCTCATCGAGCAGCTGCGAACCGCTCGCGAGGCGTAGGCTCCGGCGACCGGCGGGAGGGACACGACGTGGAACGCGACTGGGGCGAGCGCGACCCCGCCTGGGCGGGGATCCGCAGCGAGATCGTGTGGGTGTCCAACGTCCCGGTGCACGTGCTCCGGGCCGACGGTCCGACGGCCGGCCCGACGCAGCTGCTGGTGCACGGCCTCGGTGGCGCGGCGATCAACTGGCTGGAGGTCATCCGGGGGCTGAGCGAGCGCGGACCGGTGCTCGCCCCTGACCTGCCCGGTTTCGGTCGTTCCCAGCCGGCGCGGGCCCGGGCCAGCCGGATCGAGCACAACCTGGAGTTCCTCGCGGCCCTGATCCGGGGGATGGGCCTGACCCGCGTCGAGGTGCACGGCAACTCCATGGGCGGGATGCTGTCCACCCTGCTGGCAGCGGAGCTACCGCAGTTCGTGTCCCGTCTGGTCCTTGTGGACCCGGCGCTTCCCGGACCGACCAGCCGCCTGCGTGAGCTCGACCCGGAGACGCTGCGCCGCTTCGCCCCCTTCGTGGTCCCGGGCGTCGGTGAGCGGCGCATGATGCGCTGGTACGCGGGCTCGACGCCGGAGGAGCTGTTCGCGGAGACCGAGCAGTACATCCTCGCGGAGGAGGCGTCGCCGCTGCGTCCCTCGTTGCGGGCGGTCCACGTGGAGAACACGGCCTACGGCAAGCGCCACCCCTGGCGGTTCGAGAGCTACGCAGCCGCGACGAACTCGGTCGTCCGGCTGCTGGTGAACCGTCGACGCCTCGATGACGCGCTCGACCGCATCACCTCGCCGACGCTGCTCGTGTGGGGGGATCAGGACCGCCTGATCGGCCGGCCCGTGATCGAGCGTGCCCTGGCGCGCCGGCCCGACCTGGACCTCGTCGAGCTCGACGGGATCGGCCACGTGCCGATGCTGGAGGCCCCCGACCGCTACCTCGCGGCGGTCAGCGCCTGGCTGGACGGCAGGGTCGCCGAGGTGGCCTGAACCGGCCCGGGACCGATCCGCTCCAACCACGAGGTCACGGCTGCGGCGACCCGGGCGGGCGCCTCGAACTGGGGCACGTGCCCGATCCCCGGCCAGGTCTCCACCTGCGCCTCCGGGACCGCGGCGGCGACCCGGGCGGCGTAACGGCTGGCCACCAACCGGTCCTGTTCACCGAAGACCCAGTAGCTCGGCACGGTCAGGTTGCGCAGCCGACGCCAGTAGGCGCCGCGGCCGGTCCCCGGCTCCATCCCGATCTGCCGGGCGGCGGCCAGCACCGCCAGCCGGTGGGCCGGGTCACGCCAGGCAGCCACCACGTCGTCGGCCGCGACCCGGTGGTGCTCCGGTGGGAGGATGTCCGGGTCGGCGAACAGGCTGCGGACGAAGCTCTCGATCAGGCGACGGGACGGCTGGACCGGCGCCGCTCCCATCCAGTGGCTCTGCCCGAAGCGGAGCAGCGGGGCGATCGGTCGGGTCAGGTCGAAGCCCAGCGCCGGTCCGAGCCCCACCAGGCTGTGCACCGACCGGGGGGGGTGCAGCGCCACCTCCAGGGCGATGCGTCCCCCCATCGAGTTGCCGATCAGGTGGGTGGCGTCCAGCCCTCGGGCGATCAGGTAGCCGTTGACCACCTCGGCGAACCAGCCCATCGAGTAGCGGCGGCCGACGGGCAGCGGCTTCGAGGAGCGGCCGAAGCCCGGGAGGTCGATGGCGTGCACCTCGTGATGGTCGGCCAGCGCCGAGACGGTGGGCAGGAAGGAGACCTTGTTGGCGCCGAGCCCGTGGATCAGGACGACGGGTGGGCCCTCACCGGCGACCAGGGCCTCGATCTCCAGCCCCCGCACGTCGGTGTGGGTGACCTCGATGCGCGGCTGCTGCGGCAGGCGCCGGAACAGCGCCTCGAACCGGGTGGCGAGGTGGAGGTCGCCGGTGACCTTCAGCACCCCGGCCAGGAAGGCGTCCATCCCGCGGATCCGACCCTCGATCAGGTCGAGCCACACCTCCGCGTCGGTCCGGAAGGTCACCGCCGGCGACCGCGGGAGGGTGCCGGTGCGGATCGTGCACCGCCCGTCGGCGATCTCGATGCTGGTGGGCCCGGTGTCGCTGAGCTCGACCAGCACGGTGACGTCGAGCCCCCGGGCGGTCAGCGGGTCGAACCGCTGGATCAGGGCCGCGTGGGCGGCGTGGACCTCGTCGCCACGCGCCGGACGGATCGACATGCACCACCTCCCGGGGCGGCAGCCTAGACGGGGTCGGGTTCGTCACTGCGCCGGAAGCGTAGACCGCGGCTCCCCGGTACCCGCTGCACCCGGCCGAGGTCGAGCAGCGCCGTCAGTTCGGTCCGGGCCTCCTCCGGTCCGGCGGCCACCTCGGCGCGGTAGTCGGCGATCGTGAACCGCTCGTTGTCCGCCACGAACTCCAGCGCCCGCGCCGGTGGCGTCGTCGGGAGCACCCCGAGCGTTCGGGCGGCGTCGCGGAGCCCGTCGGCGACCGCTTCGGACCAGCGCTCCAGCCACATCGTCAGGTCGCGACGTCGCAGGGTCCGGGCGACCTCCTCGTGGTAGTCCAGCGGGTCGGTCGCCAGCGCCAGCTCCGGGACGGCGAGGTGGTCGGGATCGAGCCCCCGGGCGCGCAGGACCGCCCGGGCCGCGGCCCGGGCCAGCCGGCCGTTCGCGGCGTCGAAGGGGTGGAGCCGGAGCAGCTCGAGGTGGAGCACGCCGCTGGCGATCAACCCGTGCTCCCGCGCGCCGGTGGAGGCCGTCCACACCGTCAGCAGCCCGAGCTCACGCGAGAGGGTGGCTGGCGAGGCCGTCAGGTAGAGGATGCGCCCACTCGCACCGTCGTGGACGGCCTGGTCGAGCTCCCGCAACGCGCCGGCGCGGTCCGTGGCGACCAGCCCGCGGGTCAGGCGACGGTGCAGGGTGGCCAGCGCAGCGGCGGTGTCGGTCAGGATCGTGTCGGTCACGTCGTCGCTGTCGTCGGCCGCCAGGACCCCGAGCAGCTCGAGCGCCCCGACCACGCGGTCCTCGGGGTCGTCGAGCACCCGGAGGGTGTCGAGCCAGGTCGCCCGGCTGGCGGCCGAGGTCGCGAGCGCACCCGCGTCGACGTCCAACGCCGACGCCAGCACCGTGGCCTCGGCGGTGGCGGCGTCGGTGATCGTCTCCATGCGGGCACCGTCGAGGACCAGGCTGGCGCGGGCGGCCGGCAGCTGCCGGCCCGCCCTGAGCGCCGCGCGGCGGTCGGCGGGGGCGGCGGCGACCAGGGTGGCGAGTCGCTCCACCTCGGCGATCAGGGCGACGAGGTGGGTGCTGCGCTGGAAGCGCTGGGTGGGGCCGGCGTTCACCGCCAGGGCAGGAGGGCGACCCGCGCCGCCTGGGCCGCGATGCGGCCGTGCCGACGACCCAGGGCGTAGGTGGTGGTGGCCAGGCCGACCGCACCCCCCACGGCGGTGGTCGTCTTGACGACCTTCTTCACCCGCTGGGCGAACACCACGATGGGCCAACCCCGCTGGTTCGCGACGTTCTCCAGCGGCCCGTCGGGGTTGACCGCGACGGGGTGGCCGACCATCTCCATCATCGGCAGGTCGGAGGCCGAGTCGCTGTAGGAGTAGCAGAGCTGCAGGTCGTAGCCCTTCTCCTCGGCCAGCGCCGCGATGGCGACCGCCTTGCCCTCGCCGTAGACGAAGGGCCCGTCGAGCTGGCCCGTGTAGCGCCCGTTGTCCACAGCCGACCGGGTCGCGATGGCCCCCTCCATGCCGAGCGCGCGGGCCAGGGGTTCCACCATCTCGATGGGGGAGGCGGACACGATCCAGCAGTCCCGGCCCGCCTCGTGGTGCATGTCGATCAGGCTGCGGGACTCGGGCCGGATCTTGTCGAGGATCTGGGGGATGGTCTCCTCGTTGAGCGCCAGCAGGTCCTCCTGACGGGCTCCCTCGACGGCGGCGAGGATGCGGTCGCGGACCTGCTCGGAGCTCTCGTCGGTGGCGCCGAACAGCTTGAACGCGATCGCCTTGCGGGCGTCGGAGAGCAGGTCGGTCAGGGGGATCATCTCGTTGCGCCACGCTGCGATGCCGAAGTAGTACGCGGACGAGCCGCTGATCAGGGTTCGGTCCAGATCGAAGAACGCAGCTGCTGTCGTGTCGGCCATCTCCCGGCTCCTCTCGCGGCGGTGGGTGATGCTAACGCCGTCCCGCCTCGCTGGTCGCCTCGGCTGCGCTGGAGCACACCCCCTCGAACGCACCCCCACGAACACGAGGATCCCCAGGACCGGGCTGCCCCCACGCTCCCTTCCCCGTGGAGCGTGGTGGCCACCCGATCGCTGGGGACCTCGCGAGAGCCACCGTAGGTAGGCGGCGACAGGCTGTCGACCCCCGTGTCCACAACGGCTGTGGACGACCGGCCCCCGGGGTGTGGAGGAGCTGTGGACGACGTGCCGGAACCAGACCTGCCCGACGGCGGTGCGCCGCTGAGCGATGCGCAGGCCGACCTGGGAAGCACACCGGCTCCACAGCCTGTCCACACCGTGTGGACAGCGGGCGAGCTGCGGCAACCGGCCCTCTACGCTCGTCCGAGTGCGAGTGACGCACGGACATCCGGCAGGGTCGTCCCACGCCGATCGGGTGTGCTATGCGGACGCTCGCCGACGCTGCGGTGACCACCGTGGCTGGTGAGGCGGGAGGAGCGTGTTGATGGCGGCAGCGGCCCACCGACCTGCGCTGGAGCACCGACCGGCGACCGACAGCTGGCCGCCGGTGGAGCTGCACCGCAGCGCGCGACGGCGACGCAGCGGACAGGCCTCCCTCACCGACGGACGGGTCGTGGTGCGCGTGCCGGCCGGATTGTCGGAGGCCGAGGAGTCGGCCATGGTGGACTCGCTGGTCGGCAAGGTCCTGCGGCGTCGCGCGGTGGCCGACGTCGGGGGTGACGCCGCGCTGCAGCGCCGGGCGGACCGACTGGCGGACACCCACCTCGACGGGGTCCGGGCCACCTCGGTGCGCTGGTCACCCCGGATGCAGCAGCGCTATGGCTCCTGCAGTCCGGCGACGGGCGACATCCGCATCAGCGACCGGTTGGCGGTGCATCCCGGCTTCGTCGTCGACTACGTCCTGGTCCACGAGCTGGCTCACCTGCACGTCTCCGGGCATTCGGAGGCGTTCCACCGGCTCGTCGACCGGTTCCCGTGGACCGAGCGGGCCCGGGGCTACCTCGCCGGCTACGAGGCCGGGCTGGTCGCCACGGCCCGGCCGGTCCCCGACGAGCGAGCCTGAGGTGTGGGGTCAGGCGTCGGGTCACGTGTCGGGTCAGGCGTCGTCGCCGGCGTCGTCCTCGTCCTCGTCGTCGTCCGGCTCCGGCTCCGGCTCCGGCTCCGGCTTCGGCTCCCCGCGACCCGCCGCCGCGATCCGCTCGTCCGCGCTGCCCTCATGGGGGGCGTCGCCGAGCTCGCCGAACAGCGCGCTGAGGTCGTCGGGGACGTCCTCGCCCTCCGTGGTCCGGGCCAGCCACCTCGACGGGTTCGCCAGCTCGTCCCCGTCGGGCAGGTTCTCCGGGTGGGCCAGGGCGCGATGCAGCCCCTCGGCCCCGAGGGCGGCCTCCACGGCGCCGACGAAGCGCTCACCGACCATCTCGTCGTCGGGCTTGAGGTCGAGGCCGAGCAGGGCCTCCAGCAGCTGCTCGCCGTCGCCCTTTGCGGCCCGGCGGCGACGCAGGACCTCCTGGATCCGGTCGTGGTTGGGGAGGCGAGCCTCCACCGCGCGGGCCACCTCGTGCCGAGCCCAGGCGCCGACCAGGCAGCCCACGGCCTGGAGCCGCGCGAGGATGCGTTGCTGATCCTCGGTGGGGGTCAGCCGGAAGCTCGCCGCCCGCTCCATCGCGGCACCGAGCGCCTCCGGATCCTCCGGGTCGATCCCGAAGGTCAGCTCCTCCGCCACCTCACGCATCCGCTCGGCATCGACCACGGTGCCCGCGGCGAAGCGGGCCACGAGCGAGCTCACGTGGGCCTCGAGCCAGGGCACGGCGTGGTAGAGCCGTCGGTGCGCGGCCTCGTTCAGGGCCAGCACCAGCGTCACCTCGGCGAGGTCGAGCCCGTAGCCGGCCAGGTCGTCGGCGACGTTGACGACGAGGTGGTGGGCCTCCTGCCGGGGCGCGGTCGGGATGCCGAGGTCGTACTGTCCGATCAGCTGCCGGGACAGCTGCCCGATGCCCTGCCCGGCCTGCAGGCCGGCCAGCCCGGCGCCGGCCGGCCGGAGCAGCTGGCCCGGGTCGCCGCCGAGCAGCTGCTCGAGCATGGGCCGCATCGCCTCGGGCAGGCCCTGGAGGTACAGCAGCTCACCGAGGTCGGCGGCGTCGCCGAGCTGGCCGAGCTGCTCGCGGGCGAGGTCGACCATCGCATCCGTCGCGGCCCGCGCGACCGGTTCGACCAGGGGGCGGAGCGCCACGACCGCGGCGTTGACCCAGGTCTGGCGGGATCCTGGGACCACGCGACCGGCGTCGGTGGGACTGGGCAGCGGGGTGGCGTCCAGCCAGTGCTCGGCCAGCTCGAAGGCCTCGTGGACCCGCCGACCCTCCTCGTCGGTGGCCGAGCGGTCCCCGTCGGCCGCCAGCTGCAGCGCGACCCGGGTGGCCAGGTTCCAGTCGACGGGGCCGGTCGGGGCGGCGGGGGGCTGGAAACCGAAGCCGGGCATCGCCCCCCCGAACATGGCCTGCAGCTGCTGCTGGGCCTGCTCGAGCGCGCCGGGGCCACCGAGCTGCTCGAGCATGGCTCGCAGCTCGGGTGGCAGGTGCGCGAAGGGATCGTCGCTTCCGTCGTCGGGACGTTGCGGATGGTCGCTCACGGCAGGTCTCACTGGTTGCGGTGTCTCGCTACGGTATTGGGAGCAGCGCCTCCGCGGGGCCGGGGGTGCGGGAGGGCAACGCAGGTGAGCGCCATCGCCGTCACCGGGGTCGGTGGGAGCCTCGGGCGCCGCCTGGTCGCTCGGCTCTCCGCGGGCGCCGACGTGGCCCGCATCGTCGGCATCGACCGGTCGCCTCCGGAGGGGCTGGCCGCTCCCCGGTTCACCTTCCACGAGGCCGACCCGGGGACCGCCGACCTGACCGACGTCCTGCGGGGGATCGACGTGGTGATCCACCTCGGCGGCGGGCTCGAGCCCGTGCGTGACGACGCGGCCGTGCGCACCCGCGAGGTGGACGCGGCGCGACGTGTGGCGGAGGCTGCGGCCACCGCCGGCGTGGCGCGCCTGCTGCTCGTCTCCTCGTCGTTGGTCTACGGCGCGCACCCGGACAACGACGTGCCGCTGACCGAGGACAGCGAGCTGCGCGACACGCCCGGGTTCGCCGCCGCCGAGCACGCCGTCGAGGTCGAGCGGTGGCTCACGCGGTGGCGCGAGGCGCATCCAAAGGTGTCGGTCGCGGTGCTGCGGCTGGCGCTGCTGGCCGGTCCCGGCCTCGACACCGTGGTCACCCGTGCCTTCGAGGCACCGCGGATCCCGGCCGTCCGGGGCCCCCGACCACCCCTGCAGTTCCTCCACCCCGACGACGCCGTGGGCGCGGTCGTCCACGCGCTGACGGCCGGCCTCGACGGTGCCTACAACGTCGCCGCCGACGGCTGGCTGTCCTACGACGAGGTCACCGCGATCGTGGGGCGTCGCTCGCTGGAGGTCCCGGAGGAGGTCGCCTACAGCGGCGCGGCGGGGGTGTACGCGTTGCGCCTCGGCGACCTGCCACCCGGGTTCGTCGCACTGTTCGTGCACCCCTGCGTGATGAGCAACGCGAAGCTGACCGAGACCGGGTGGTGCCCGCGGTACAGCAACCGGGACGCCGTCGCGGCGCTGGCCGCGGAGCACGCGCCCTTCGTGACGATCGGGCGGTTCCGGGCCCGGTGGTCGACGTTGTGGCAGGGCGCGGCGGCTGCAGCGGTGCTGGCGGTGGTGGGGCTCGGCCGGTGGTCCCGGGCCCGGCGTCGACGCCGCGCGGTGCTCACCGCGGACGAGCGGCCGCCGGCGGACTGAGGCCCGCGTCCCCGATCCTGCTTGCGGGTTCCTCCGCGAGGGTGCGCCCGGGGTGGTCGGCTGTGCGTTGGGCGGTCGTCGACGCGCGCGGTGACCGATCGGCTCAAGGCGGGTCCCGGGGAAGCCGATGGCCTGGGCACGGTGCCTCGCCTCCCGGCGGGTATCGCTGATCCTGGCGTAGGAACGGAGCAGGCGATGACGTACGCGGTGCACCACCTCGACGGGCAGGGCACGCCACAGCTGGAGGAGTTCCCCTCGCTGGAGGCAGGGCTGGCACGGGTGGAGGCGCTGCGCAACGACGGGGACGTCTCCGAGGTCAGGGTGTTCAAGGAGATCCCGATCGAGGTGCGGACCTACTACCGCGTCGTCGCGGTGGAGGGGGACGCCGCCCCGGAGCCGCCGCTGCCGGTGTCGCCGCCGGAGCCCGAACTCGAGGCCGCGCTGCCCCCCTCCGCGGAGGAGTCGGCGCCCGCCGCCGAGGACGGGCTGTGGAACCCTGAGCCGGTGGCGGAGGAGCCCTCCCAGGACGAGCACCGCAGGCACGTCGCCAAGGAGCCGCCCTCGGGCGCGGTGGTGATGGGTCCGGCACCGGTCACCGTCCCCCGTGACGCGTCCGAGCTGCCGCCGGAACCGGCTCCTGAGCACCGTCGGAGCCTGTTCGGTCGCGGCTGAGCCCTTCGCAGCCTCGGGTCGCATCCTGCGGCCCGCCCCGGGACGGGTTGCCGCCGGGCGGTAGCCTGACGCCTTGCATCGGACCGGGGTGGTCCGAGCGTCGGAGGGCCAGGTGACGGGCGAGACATCGATCGCACGTCGCCTGCTGACCGCGTCGTTGCTGGTCGTCCTGGTCGCCGGGGCGGCGCTCCTGGTCCGGGGCCAGGTGCCCTGCGAGGTGCTCGCGGCCCAGCCGGCCTGCCAGGTGGCGCTCCAGCCGGGCCCGATCGAGGACACCCTGGGGCTCATCACGGTGAGCGGGACTGAGGTCTTCCCTCCGACGGATGGGTCGCTGCACCTGACGACGGTCGCGGTGCAGGACGACCTCGGCCTCACGGGGTGGATCGGCGCCCGGACCTCCCCATCGGTCGAGGTCGTCCCGCGGGAGCAGGTCTACCCGCCGGGCTTCGACCGTGACGAGGTCGCCGAGATCAACGCGGCCGCGATGCGCGACAGCCAGCTCGTCGCCACGATCGTCGTCCTGGAGTCCCTCGGCTACGAGTTGCACCCTCAGGGGGCCCTCGTGGTGGCCGTCCAGGCCGACGCGGTGACCGACGAGCTCGGGGTCGACGACGTCATCGTCGCGGTCGACGGTGACCCCGTGCGCGAGAGCACCGAGGTGGTCGAGGCGGTCCAGGCCCGCTCGGTCGGCGACCGTCTCGATCTGCAGGTCCGTGATGCGAGCGGGACCCGCACCGTGCAGGTGGTGCTGGGCCGCAACCCCGACGACCCTGAGGTGCCCTACGTCGGTGTGCTGCTCACCACCGACCTCGACCTCCCCATCGACATCGAGGTGGATGCGGGCGCCATCGGCGGCCCGTCCGCCGGCATGGTGTTCGCGCTGTCGCTGCTGGAGCTGCTGGAGCCCGGCGATCTGATCGACGGGCGGATCATCGCCGGGACCGGGACGCTGTCCCGGGACGGGTCCGTCGGCGGCGTGGGCGGGGTCCCGCAGAAGGTGGCGGGGGCCTCCGCGCCTGCCAACGGGTCGATGTCCGCCGAGGTGTTCCTCGTTCCCTGGGACAACCTCGATGACGCCCGGGAGGCGGCCGTCGCCTCGGACCTCCTGCTGGTCCCCGTCGGCACCCTGGACGAGGCGGTGGCCGCCCTCGAGGCGCTGCGTGAGGGGCGTGAGCCCGCCGGAAGCCTGCTGCTGGCGGCCTCCTGACCGCTGCGTGCACCCCATGAGGCTCCGGGGTCGGGCGCCCACCGCGTCGAGGTGGGCGTTGGCCGGCGTCCACAGGTACCTTCGCTGTCCCCGGTCACCACGCGCCGAGAGGCGTCCACGGCCCCGAACCTGACGGAGCCCGGTGGCGTCGGTGGGCCCTCGCGAGGTCGCCACGTGCTCCCGCCAGGGCCATCCTCAGGCGAGCCGGATCCCTAACGGCCCCGGTGCTGTCCCCATCCACCGCAAGCTCTGACACAAGGATCGTCGTGGGCGAACTCGTCCGCCGTCGGCTCGGCACCGTCGTGGTGCTCGGCCTCCTCCTGGTGCTGTTCAGCGCCAACCGCATCGCTCTGCTCGTGACCGACTTCTGGTGGTTCGATGCCCGCGGCTTCCGCCAGGTCTTCACCACCGTGCTGTCCACCCGGATCCTGCTCGGGTTGGTGTTCTTCGCCATCCTGGCGTTGCTGATCGCGGCCAACCTGTTCATCGCGCGCAAGCTCAGGCCGTTCTACGTGCCGAGCTCGCCGCAGCAGGCCCAGATCCAGCGCTACCGCGAGATGGCCGACCCCTACCTGCCCTGGCTGATCGTGGCCATCGCCGTGGTGTTCGGCGCCACGTCCGGGCTGGCGGTCAGCGCCAGCTGGGAGACCTGGTTGCTGTTCCGCGACGGTGGCACCGTCGGGATCGCCGACCCGCAGTTCGGGGTCGACCTCGGCTTCTACCTGTTCTCGCTGCCGTTCTGGGCGCTGCTGCAGACGTGGCTGTTCACCTCCCTGGTGCTCACCGCCATGCTCACCGCCGGCGCCCACTACCTCCTCGGTGGCATCCGGCCCGAAGCCGAGGACGAGAAGATCCTGCCCGCCGTCAAGGCCCACCTCGCCGTGTTGTTGGCGCTGATCCTGGCGGTGCGGGCCTGGGGCTACTGGCTGGACCGCTACGAGCTGCTGTACTCCGAGCGCGGGACCGTGACCGGCGCGGCCTTCACCGACGTCAACGCCGAACTGCCGGCGCTCTACCTGCTGATCGGGGTGTCGGTCATAGCGATCGGGCTCGTGCTGGCATCGATCCGACGCTCCGGGTTCCTGCTGCCGGGCGCCGCGGTCGGCCTGCTCGTCGTGGCATCGATCATCCTCCAGGGCGCCTACCCGGCAGTGATCCAGCGGGTCCAGGTGGATCCGCAGGAGCTGGCGAGGGAGCAGGAGTTCATCCAGCGCAACCTGGATGCGACCAGAGCCGCCTACGGGATCGACGAGGTCGACCGCGTCCCGTTCTCGATCCAGAACGACCTCGATCTCGATGACGTGGACGACAACGACATCACCTTCCTCAACGTGCGGCTGTGGGACCCCAACGTCCTCGAGACGACCTACCAGCAGCTGCAGTCCCTCAGGCCCTACTACGAGTTCAACTCGGTGGCGACCGACCGCTACGAGATCGACGGGGCGATGCGCCAGGTGATGCTGGCGACCCGGGAGCTCTCGCAGCTGCCGGAGACCTCCGACAACTGGCAGAACCGCCACATCACCTTCACCCACGGCTTCGGCGTGGTGGCCTCCCAGGTCAACACCGCCAACGCCGAGGGGCAGCCGGTGTTCATCGCCTCCAACATCCCTGTGGCCGGGACCGACGCGGGCGTGCCCTCCGAGGAGTCCTCGATCTACTTCGGGGAGTTCGCGGACCCGCCCTACAACCTGGTCCGCACCGATGAGGACGAACTGAACTTCGAGGACCCCGAGACCCAGGAGCAGGGGCTCACCGAGTACGACGGCAGCGCCGGGGTCGCGATCAACTCGATCGGTCGGCGGCTGGCGTTCGCGTTGCGGTTCAACGACTACAACCTGATCCTCACCAACCTGCTGCGTGACGACTCGCTCATCCTCTACAACCGGCAGATCATCGACCGGGTCCGCGAGGTCGCGCCCTTCCTGGAACTGGACTCCAACCCCTACCCGGTGGTGGAGAACGGTCGCGTCAAGTGGATCATCGACGCCTACACCACCTCCAACCGTTACCCCTACTCGGAGCGTGAGATCCTCAGCGTCGCCGGGCGCAACGTCCCGGTGAACTACGTGCGCAACTCCGTGAAGGTCACGGTCGACGCCTTCGACGGGGACGTGACGCTGTACCGGGTGGACGAGGACGACCCGATCCTCGATGCGTGGGAGCGGGTCTTCCCCGACCTGATCACCCCGGCCGCCGAGGCGGGTGACATCGCGGCCAACTTCCGTTACCCGCAGGACCTGTTCGCCCTGCAGTCCGACATCTACACCGCGTACCACATCCCCGGTGCGACGGCGTTCTTCAACCGGGCCGACGAGTTCGACCTCCCGAACGACCCGGCTGCTGCGGCCAACGCCGCCAGCGGGGGCGGGCCGGCTGCGGCCGCGGACCTGGCGGGGGGCGGCCAGCGCCTCGAGCCGTACTACCTGCTCATGAAGCTGCCGGGCGAGGAGATCGAGGAGTTCGTGCTGATCCAGCCCTACCTGGCACGCAACCGACCGAACATGGTGTCGTGGCTGGCTGGGCGATCCGACGGCGAGAACCTCAACTCGCTCCTACAGGTCCGCTTCCCCTCCGACCAGCAGGTGCTCGGTCCGGCACAGGCCCAGGCCCGCATCGAGCAGGACGACGACATCTCGGCCTACATCACGCTCCGCTCCCGCGAGGGGTCGGACGTGATCCGCGGGAACCTGCAGGTCATCCCCGTGGCGGACTCGATCCTCTACGTGCAGCCGCTGTTCCTCGAGAACCCCCAGGCGCAGATCCCGGAGCTCGCTCGGGTCGCATTGGTGATGGGTGAACGCACGGCCTTCGATCGCACTCTGGCTGGCTCGCTGAGCCAGCTCATCGGAGTGCCCGTGCCCGACGCCATCGCCGCCGAGGAGGCGATCGACGACATCGACCTGCCCGACGACGCCGACCCCGAAGCCGATCCGGACGACGAGGCCGAGCCGGAGGACCAGGCTCAGATCTCGGAGCGGCTGCTGCGTGAAGCGCTGGCCGCGTTCGGTCGGGCCGACGAGGCGCTGCGCAACGGCGACCTGGCCGCCTACCAGTCCGCGGTGCTCGAGGCCCAGCGCCTGATCGAGCGGGCTGCCCGGTCGGCGGGTGTGCCCATCGAGGAG
>PWEU01000213.1 GCA_003554005.1 Nitriliruptoraceae bacterium | reverse complement strand
TCCAGGGCATGCCGAGGGCGTCGAGCAGGTCGGTCATGACCCGGCCCTGGGTGACGTGCTGCGGTTCGTCCTTGACCCCGGGCTCACCACGCCAGCCGATCAGGATCACCATCGGCACGCCGTAGACGTCCCGGTCCGCCAGGGACAGCAGGGGGTTGACCAGGTTCCCGAACCCGGAGTTCTGCAGGTAGACCAGCGGCACCTCGCCGGGGCGCAGGTGGTGACCGAGCGCGATGGCCACGGCCCCACCCTCGTTGGCCGCGATCACGTGGCGCTCGCGCGGCAGGGGGGCCATGACGTGGGTCCCGAACTCCTTGAGCAGGCTGTCAGGCACACCGGTGTGGAAACCCACGCCGAGTTCGGCGAGGTGGTCGACGAAGGCGCCGGGCTCGATCATCGGTTCTCCGGGATGATCGCCAGCGCGTCGGCGATCGGCGCGAGGAACTGGTCGGCCTCCAGGGTGCGCCCATGGTGCAGGACCGACTCGGCGACCTTGACCATCTGCGGGTAGGCGGCACGCAGCATGTGGTTGGCGTAGATGACGACCTTCACGCCACGGTCGGCGAGCTCCTCCTCGGAGACCTGGTTGTAGCTGGTGGGCACCACCACGATCGGGACGTGCTTGGGGAGCTTCTCCGCCCGCGCGCAGAACTCGAAGATCTCTTCGGGTTCCTTGCGGCGGCTGTGGATCATGATGGCGTCGGCGCCGGCGTCGATGTAGGCCTCCGCCCGGGCGACGGCGTCCTCCATCCCCTTGTCGAGGATCAGGCTCTCGATGCGGGCGATGATCATGAAGTCGTCGGTGACCTGCGCCTGCTTGCCGATGGCGATCCGGGTCGAGAAGTCCTCGATCGACGACTGGGTCTGCACGACGTCGGTCCCGAACAGCGAGTTGCGCTTCAGCCCCTCCTTGTCCTCGATGATCACCGCGGACACCCCGAGCCGCTCCAGGGAACGCACGGTGAAGGAGAAGTGCTCGGGCTTGCCGCCGGTGTCGCCGTCGAAGATCAGCGGCTTGGTGGTCACCTCGAAGATGTCGTTGATGTTCTGCAACCGCGAGGAGATGTCCACCGCCTCGATGTCCGGTTTGCCGCGGGAGGTCGAGTCGGTCAGCGAGGAGGACCACATGCCGTCGAACTCGACCCGGCGGCCGTGGCGTTCCGCCGTGGCGGTCTCCACGATCAGCCCGGTGAGCCCGTTGTGGGCCTCCATCATGCGCACGATCGGCTTGTTCTCGATCAGCCGCTGCAACCGGGACAAGCGGACGGACGGGGTGGTGCCGACCTGCTTGACCGACTCGTTGAGCTGAGTCGAGGAGATGCCCTCGGTGTAGGGCACCTCGACGAGCTTGCCGCCCCACTGGTCCAGGGCGTCGATCACCCGCTGGCGGGTCTCACGCTGCACGCCGGTCCGCCAGTCGTCGCCGTGGACCACGTAGTCCGGACGGAGTCGCTCCAGGTTCGGGACGTAGTCGAGGGTCTCCTGCGGCTCGACGGCGACCACGCCCTTGAGGCTCTGGACCACCCGGTAGCGCTGCTCGTAGGTCATGTGCGGCAGGCGCTTGTAGCTGGCGATCGCGGCGTCTGTGAGGAGACCGATGATGACATCGCCGAGGTTCGCCGCCTGCTCGAGGATGTTGATGTGGCCGGGGTGGATGAGATCGGCGCTCATGCCGACGTAGACAGACGGTCTGGACACGACGGCACCTTCGGCTGCAGAGACGGAGCCGGCCCCGCTGACCGGCCCCATAGACGTGCGAGTATGCCGTGTGCTGCACGCGCTCGCAGACGACGAGTACGTCAAGACGACCTTCCACGTCGACGATGGAGAGCGCAGATAGAGTCCCGCGATCCGTCCCCGTCACGGAGAGAGGAGCCCGACCGTGCTGCTGGCCGTCCGCCGCCTGGTGGCGCTGTTCGCCGTCCTGGCCCTGGCAACCTCGCTGGTGGCCGTGACCCCGGCCCAGCCCGCCGCTGCCGACAACGTGCGCACCCCGGTGATGGGACCGGCCACGTTGTCGGTGGCCGAGGTCGAGGCGTGGATGGCGAGCCTCCAGGACCGGCCGAACTTCGTCTACCCCTACCGCGCGACCGTCGATCGACCGATCTTGCTCCGCCACTTCCGTGACGAAGGCGAACGAGAGGGAGTGAACTGGAACATCGCGGTCGCGCAGGCGATCCTGGAGACCGCCTGGTTCAACTACCCCGACAACGGCCAAGTCCGTCCGGACGACAACAACTTCGGTGGCATGGGCGCCTTCGACGGCACGGACGGCAAGTACGTCTACCGGTTCCCGGACGCACTGACGGGGGTGCGGGCCAAGCTGCAGCACCTGCGCATCTACGGTGACGTGGACGTCGCGGCCGACGGCTCGAACCTCGGCTCCCCCATCGCGGCGGACGTGGATGAGCGCTACCCCGAGCGTTGGAGGCTCATCCGCAACGGCTCCGGTCCCACCGGCCTGCCCTACCACGCCTCCGCCACGGCCTGGCAGGACATGGGCAACGGCCTGTGGGCCACGGATCCGTTCTACAACTGCAAGGTCCTCAACATCTACCGTCGGATGCTGGCCTACCACGGGCGTGACGTGACGGGCCTGCCCACGAACCCGACCTGCCTGCGCACCTGGCACCTGCGCTACGAGAACCGGGGCGGTAACGCCGACGGTTTCGCCTTCATGGGCCGCGACGGCGACGAGGTGCTGGCCTGCGACTTCAACGGCGATGGGCGCGACACCCCCGCGACCTTCCGCGACGGCCGCTGGACGATCTCGAACCTCGTGACCGGCGCCAGCGCCTTCGGCTTCGAGTACGGCCGCGCCGGCGACGTGCCGCTGTGTGGTGACTGGAACGGCGACGGCCGCGCCGGGGTCGCGGTCGTACGCGACGGCACCTGGCACCTGCGCAACAGCCTGTCCGCCGGCACCGCCGACCGCTCCTTCACCTACGGCCGCGTCACCCAGGGCGACATCCCCATCGTGGGCAACTGGAACGGGCGCAGCGGCGACGGCATCGGCATCATCCGCGGCGGCGAGTGGCACCTGCGCAACACCCTGTCCGGTGGCCCCGCACAGCACACGTTCGTCTACGGCCGCATCCTGGCCGGTGACCGGCCGGTGACCGGGGATTGGAACGGCAACGGGGTCGACGGTGTCGGCATCGTGCGCACGCAGGAATGGCACCTGCGCAACACCCTGTCCGGCGGCCCGGCGCAGCTGCAGTTCGTCTACGGGAGTCTCGGCTCCGAGGACGTGCCCGTCGCCGGCGACTGGACGCGCGACGGGCGCTCGACGCCCGGGATCGTGCGCAAGTGAGGCGACCGCGCGAGGGGCGGGGTCCTGCACGGCTGCGTCGGCTGGCCACCCTCGGCACGGTCGCGAGCACGGTCGTGCTGCTGCTGGCCGGCCCTTCGGCGGCGCAGACCGTCGAGGTGCTGCGCACCGACGAGCCCGCCACCGGGGTCCGCCACCAGGTCCTGCGCATCCGACTGGGCGACGGCGCGATCGCCCGGGGCAACCTGGTGCGCTGGCAGGAGGACCGTTCCGGCGTGGCGTTGCGACCGGTGCTGGCCGGGGACACCATCGCCGGTACGGAGACCACCCCGTCGATGTCG
>PWEU01000341.1 GCA_003554005.1 Nitriliruptoraceae bacterium | reverse complement strand
GATTCGCCTTGTGCAACACACTCGTGATCGCCGCCGTCAACGTCGTCTTCCCATGATCAACGTGACCGATCGTCCCGATGTTCATGTGCGGCTTCGTCCGCTCGAACTTCTCCTTGGCCATCGCCTGGTGCTCCTCGTGATGTGACGGTGATCAGCCGCACGGGTGTGGTTGTCCGGCGGGGTTGCAGCGTTGCCGCGGTCGCGGCGGCCGCCCTGGCCTGCAGCTGACGGGGTGCTGGTGGTCGCGGCGCCGGTGTGCCGGTGCGCCGTGGCTCCCTGCGGAGCCTACAGATGCGCAAGGCCCTCCGGCCGCCCGGAAGGGAGGAGGAGGGCCTCATCGGATCCGTAGCGGCGGGTGGACTTGAACCACCGACACAGCGATTATGAGTCGCTTGCTCTACCCCTGAGCTACGCCGCCTCGTGGATGCCTATCGTTCGTGTGGTGCTGGACCGTGCGCTGAGGGCCCCTGACGGGACTCCCGAGCCCTGGCGCGGAATCGAACCGCGGCCCTCTTCCTTACCATGGAAGCGCTCTGCCGACTGAGCTACCAGGGCGTGCGGCCGCGCAGCGTAGCCAGCGAGGCCCGAGCGGGCGAACCACGCCTGAGGCGTGCGCGCCGCGCGTCGGAGCGGGGGAGCTGCGGGTCGGTGGAGGGAGCAGGATTCGAACCTGCGAAGGCGAAGCCATCTGGTTTACAGCCAGACCCCTTTGGCCACTCGGGTATCCCTCCGGGCCGAGCGGTCGCTCGGAGCCGAGCAGCGTAAGGAGTCGACGTCGTTGCGGCAAACCGGCCCGGGCCGCCCACGCACTCCTGTCGGGCCGAACGCCCGCGGTGCCCCCTGCGACGGACCGCCGGGGTGGGCCGCGGGCCCCGACCCGCTGGGAAGTAGGCTCCGACCCCGGGCCCGAACGGCCACGACCACCCAGCCGAGCAGTCGCATGCGCACAGGAGGACGACGATGGCAGAGTCCAGCTTCGACATCGAGGCGGGTGTCGACCGTCAGGAGGTCGACAACGCCATCAACCAGGCGGCCCGCGAGGTCGGGACCCGGTTCGACTTCCGGGACACCGACACCGTGATCGCCTGGTCGGGTGACGAGGCGATCCAGGTGGAATCGGTCAGCGAGGAGCGTGCGCGGGCCGCGCTGGAGGTGCTGCGGGACAAGTGCGTGAAGCGCAAGGTGTCGCTGAAGGCGCTGGACATCGCCGAGCCCCGGGACGTCAGCGGGGGCCGCAGCCGCATCGACGTGCAGTTGGTCACCACGCTGCCCGCGGACCTGGCCAAGCAGCTGGTCAAGGACATCAAGGCCACCAAGCTCAAGGTGACCCCCCCCAACATGGGTGACCGCATCCGGGTGGCCGGGAAGAAGCGTGACGATCTCCAGGAGATCCAGAAGATGGTCACCAGCAAGGATCACGAAGCCCCGCTGCGGTTCACCAACTACAAGTAGTCCGCCGCTCCGAACCTCGCACGGGGCACCAGATGCCACCGGTTCGCGACGGAGGTGCGAGGTGCCCGAGGGCCACACGATCCACCGACTCGCTCGCGACCACGCAGCTTGGTTCGCGGGTCGGCCGGTCCGCGTCAGCTCACCCCAGGGCCGCTTCGAGGGCTCGGCGGGTCTGCTGGACGGGCTCGTGCTCGAGGCCACTGACGCCCACGGCAAGCACCTGTTCCACCGGTTCGAGGGTGAGCGCTGGGTCCACGTCCACCTCGGGCTCTTCGGGCGCTTCTTCCTCCACGCGGACCCCGCGCCCACGCCGCGCGACACCACCCGCTACCGCCTCTCCGGACCTGAGCGCACCGTCGATCTCGTCGGAGCCACCACCTGCGAGCTACTCACCCCCGAGGAGGTAGCGGCGATCCGTCTCCGGCTGGGTCCCGATCCGATCCGGCCGGACGCCGACCCCGAGCGGGCGTGGTCGGCGCTGCAGCGCCGGAGGGTCGCCATCGGCCGGGCCCTGATGGACCAGCGGGGGCTCGCGGGGGTCGGCAACGTCTACCGCGCCGAAGTGCTGTTCGTGCACGGGGTCCATCCCGAGCTCCCAGCGAAGGACCTGCCGCGCGAGCAGTTCGACGCGATGTGGGCGACACTGGTCACCTGGCTGCGGCGAGGGGTCAGGGAACGGCGCATCGTCACCACCGATCCGGCCGAGATCGGGCGACCCCGGTCACGCATGCGACGGGCGGAGGCGACCTACGTCTACCGGCAGGACCATTGCCGCCGCTGCGACACCCCCATCCGCCGCTACGACCTGGCCGGACGCTGGGCCTACGTGTGCGAGTCCTGCCAGCCACCCCCTGATCGGGAGCCGACATGAGCACCGTCCCCCGCACCGATCCGCGCGATGCGGAGGTGTCGCTGCTGTGGCGTCGCGTCTCTCTGGCCGTCGTGGTCCTGCGGTTCGCGATCCCCCTGGCGGCGGTGCCGCTGATCCCCTTCCTCATCCGTAACCAGATCACCCTGCTGGTGCTGCTGCGGCCCCAGAAGGAGTTCCTGCTGGTCGGCGGCGGCCAGACGCGCTACCTCGGCGAGCCGGGGCTCCCCGCCCTGTTGCTCGCCTACCTGCCGCTGGGGGTGCTGGCCGTCACGGCGTTCTTCGTCGTGGGTCGGGCCTACCGCACGCCGCTGCGCGAGCAGAACGGACCGGCGTGGTTGCACCGGGCGGTCCCGCCGCGACAGCTCGAACTGGCCCAACGGGTGCTCGCCAAGCGCGGCCCTGTCATCGCCGTGATCGGCCGTATCGCCGCGATGCCACCGACCGTGCTGGCGGCGGCGGCGGGCACCTCCGACGTGGCGCCGCGCGCGTACCTGGTCGCCGACGCCATCGGTGCGTTGCTCGGCTTCGCGATGGCGGTCGGGGTCGGGCTGGCCCTGGGGAGGGCCTACGAGGAAGGTGGGGTGTGGCTGACCGTGGTCGGCGTCGCCCTGTTCGCCGCGATGATCGCCCTGGTCACCTGGTGGATCAGGCGCGAGGCCGAGCGCGACGACGGCCCGCCCGAGACCGCCGCGCCCTCCGCCGACCTCGCCTGAGCCGGCACCGCCGTCGCCTGGTTCCGGCCAGCCCGGTGCCGCGCCCACAGCGGCGCGCACCGAACCGAACCGCGGCTCAGAGCAGGTTGAAACGCTGCCCTGGCGGGAGCTGCCCCATGCGGCGGGCCTGTTCCTCGAGCGCAGCGATGCGCTCCGGGATCGGCGGGTGGGTCGCGAGCAGCTTGCTCGCTGCCCGCCCGCCGAAGGGCGCCGCGATGTAGAGATGCTGCATCGCCTGGTTGGTCTCCGCCGGCGTCGCCCCGGCCCGCAGGCGGCGGGGGTCGTTGGCACCGGCCTCCAGCTTCGCCAGCGCCTGCGCCAGCGCCCGAGGGTTGCCGGTGAGCTCGGCTCCGGTGTGGTCAGCCAGCGACTCGCGGGAACGGGGGATCGAGGTCTGGATGACCAGGGCCACGATCGGGGCGATGATGGATGCCACCAACGCGACCAGTGGGTTCGGTCCATCCTCGCTCGACCCCAGGAAGGGGATCCACCGCAGGGCGAAGGCGAGGTAGGTGATCATCGTGCCGATGCCGGCGGCGACGGAGCCGATCAGGATGTCGCGGTTGTAGACATGCTGTAGCTCATGTCCAAGCACACCCTCGAGCTCCTCATCGGTCAACGCGTCATAGAGCCCCTGGTTCACCACCACGGCAGCGTGACGCGGGTTGCGGCCGGTGGCGAAGGCGTTGAGCTGCGGCGACGGGCTCACGTAGAGCTTCGGCATCGGCTCACGCGCCTTGGCTGAGAGTCGCTCGACCATCATGATGATGTCACGGTGGCGGACCGGATCCACGGGCTCGGCCCGGGCCATCTTCACCGCGATGCGGTCGGAGAAGAAGTAGCTCACGAAGTTCATGCCGAGCGACACCACCAGCATGATCGTGAGGAAGGTGTTCGACCCGGTACCGGCGTCGAGCATCGCGCCGATCGCCAGCAGCACGCCGGTCAGCGCGGCGAGCAGCACGAAGGTCTTCGCGCTCTTGAACATCTGCTTCCACCTCCGAGGAAGGGTGACGGGGACGGGTGACGGGGACGGGGTGCGGGAACCGGTGGGACGGAGCGGCGTGCACGGCCGCGGGTCGACGCCGCCGGGAGGCTCGCGGCGACGGTAGCCAGCCTGAGGGGCCTTGACCTCGGCTTCGAGGACCCAGCACGCAGCAACCCTGCGCCGCGCCGCAACAGGTTCGGCGCCGGACGTCACAGGGACGGTGCGGCCTGCGCACGCCCTCGGCGGGCGGTCAGCCAGCCGCCACGATGCTGATGACGCTGGAGAAGTCGGTCACCAGACCCGGCAGGACGCCGAGGAGCAGGGTGCCGACCATCAGCACCACCACGACCGCCGACAGGTTGAAGCCGGGCTGGAGTTGCGGGAGGCCGGCAGGGGCCTGGTCCATCCACACAGTCCGGACGACCTTCAGGTAGTAGAAGAAGGCGATGACCGAGTTCACGACCAGGAACGTGGCGAGCACGATGCCGAACAGCGTGATGTCCACCGCGATGGCCTCGATGATGGCGAACTTCGCCCACAGCCCAACGGTCAGCGGGGCGCCACCCAGGCTCAGTAGGAACACCGTCAGGCCCATCGCCAGCAGGGGACTCCGCCCCGACAGCCCCGCGTAGTCGGCGATCGACCTGAGGCCGGTCCGCCGCTCGACCGCGATGGCGACCCCGAAGGCCCCGAGGTTCATCACCGCGTAGGCGATCAGGTAGAACACCACGGCTTCGATCGCGGCGGCGTTGACCACCGCGGCCTCCGGCCCGGTCCGGGCCAGGCCGAAGGGGATCAGGATGTAGCCGGCCTGAGCCACGCTCGAGTAGGCAAGGAGGCGGATCAGGTCGCGCTGCTGTAGCGCGATCAGGTTGCCGACGGTCATCGTCAACACGGCCAGGACCCCGAGCATCGGCCCCCACACATCGGCGACCGGCTCGAAGGCGATGAACGCCACCACCACCAGCCCGGCGAACCCGGCCGCCTTCGATGCCACGGCCAGCATGGCAGCCACCGGCATGGGCGCACCGGCGTAGGTGTCCGGAGCCCAGAAGTGGAAAGGCACGGCCGAGATCTTGAAGCCGAAGCCGACGATCACCAGCATCACGCTACCGAGCAGCAGCGGCACCGATGCCGTCTCGCCGGAGATGGCGGCGGCGATCCCGACCAGGTCGGTCGTACCCGCGAAGCCGTACACCATGGACATGCCGAACAGCATCAGCGCGGCGGAGAGCACGCCGAGCAGGAAGAACTTCAGCGCCGACTCGGAGGAGTAGAGGTCCCGCTTGCGCATCCCGACCATCACGAAGGCCGGCACCGACACGGTCTCCAACGCGATGAACAGCATGATGAGGTCGCGCGAGGAGGGCATGAGCATCATGCCGATGAACGAGGTCAGGAGCAGGAAGTAGTACTCGCCCTGGAAGAAACGGTGCTCCGCGACGTACCGCCAGCTGATGCCCAGGATGGCCAGCAGCGTGCCCAGGAACAGCAGCTTGAACAGCACGGCGAAGTCGTCGACCACGTACATCGTGCCGAAGGTGACCCGTTCGGACCCCCACAGCACCACCGTGGCGACGATCGCCCCGACGGTGCCGAAGGCGGCGAGCGGGTTCACGAACTGCTTCGCATCCCCGCGCAGCGCCAGGTCAGCGGCCAGCACGAGCAGGGCCGTGACCGTGAGCACGATCTCCGGCAGGATCGCGATGAAGTCGATCTGCATCGCCTGGTTCCTCCTCGCTGGTTCGCACCGGTGGGGGAGCCACCCGGCGGTGTCGTCGTCGGGGCGTCAGCCGCCCAGGAAGCCGACCAGGTTGGTGACGGCGGCGTCCTGCCCCCCGAACAGCAAGCGCGGGAAGATGCCGAGCGCGAGGATCAGCGCCAGCAGTGGCAGCCAGGAGACCCACTCGATCGCCTGGACGTCCGCCAGCGGCTCGTTGGCCCACCGCTCCGTGGGTTCTCCGAGGTTGATGCGCTGGATCAGCCACAGGAAGTAGCCGGCGGTCAGCACGGTGCCGATCGCGGCGAACACCACCAGACCGAGGTAGAGACCCCCGTAGCTGTCGGCCAACCCCAGCCCGGGGCTGATGGCCGCCCACATCGCGGGGAACTCACCCCAGAAGCCGGCCAGGCCCGGGAGGCCGAGGGACGCGATGGCGACGTAGGTGAACAGCACGCCGTACACCGGCATCTTCTTCAGCATCCCACCGCCGATGACGGCGATCTCGCGGGTGTGGTAGCGCTCGTGCATCGACCCGGCGAGGAAGAACAGCATGCCGGTGATGATGCCGTGGGCGATGTTGCCGAACAGCGCGGCCTGGATGCCCGCCTCGTTCATCGCCGCGATCCCCAGCATCACGAACCCCATGTGACCCACCGACGAGAAGGCGATCAGTCGCTTCACATCGGTCTGGGCCAGGCAGCACAGGGCGCCGTAGACGATGCCGATGACGGCCAGTACCCCGATCATCGGGGCGAACCGCGCGGCGCCGTCGGGCAGGATCGGTAGGGCGATGCGGATGAAGCCGTAGGTCCCCATCTTCAGCAGCACGCCGGCCAGCAGCACCGAGCCGACGGTCGGCGCCTCGGTGTGGGCGTCGGGCAGCCAGGGGTGGAAGGGCCACACCGGCACCTTGATCGCGAACCCGAGGAACACGCCGAGGAACGCCCAGGTCTGGAAGGTGGTCGAGCCGAAGGGCGCCATGTTCGACAGCTCGGTGATGCTCCAGCTGTTGGCACCCGCCTGGAAGTAGATCGCCAGGAAGGCCACCAGCATGAACACCGAGCCGAACAGGGTGTAGAGGAAGAACTTGACGCTGGCGTAGTCCCGCCGTGGGCCGCCCCACATCCCGATCATGAAGAACATGGGGACCAGGGTGAGCTCGAAGAAGATGAAGAACAGGATCAGGTCGAAGGCCACGAAGGTGCCGGCCATCCCGGTCTGGAGCAGGAGCATCAGGCTCAGGAAGGCCTTGGGCTTGCCCGGCGACGGCAGGGGCTTGGTGGTGTAGATCGCGCACAGCAACGTCAGCAGCGAGGTCAGGAAGAACAGCGGCAGCGAGATGCCGTCCATCCCGAGGGAGAAGCGGGCATCGATGGCGGTGATCCACGGCACGTCGGTGGTGAACTGCAGCTCACCGGCCCGCGAGTAGTCGAAGCTGGCCGTGACGGCCGCTACCAGGGCGAACCCGACCGCGGTGATCGCCACAGCGGCCCGGCGGATCTCGCGATCCATCGAGGCCGGCATCAGCGTCAGCGCACCGGCACCTGCCAGCGGCAGGAACAGCGCGACCACCAGGGCCCAGCCTGCGGTGTTGGGGTCCATCTTCGTCTCCTTGGCTCACCTCGGGTCCGTGAGCCCGGTGCGAGTCGGCTGGCCGCCCAGCCCGTCGTGCCGGCGGG
Organism: Nitriliruptoraceae bacterium; assembly: GCA_003554005.1. Taxonomy (GTDB): domain Bacteria; phylum Actinomycetota; class Nitriliruptoria; order Nitriliruptorales; family Nitriliruptoraceae; genus T1Sed10-7. Next base: position 8,155 of record PWEU01000341.1, on the reverse strand, counting down.
TCGGCCCGCCGGTCGTGGTCCTGCGTCTACCTCGCCGCCGCGAAGGCCAGCACGAGCAGGATCGTCCCGGCGACGAGCACACCCGCATACTTCTGCACGTCGCCGGACTGGATCCTCTTGAGCTTGTCGCTCCACCAGGCGGCGCTGAACGCCGCCCCGTTGATACCGCCGTCGATCACCTGCTGGTCGACGACACGGTAGGTCGTCATCGCGGCGTTCTTCGTGGCGCGGCCCACACCTGCGACCATGCCGTCGATCAGCACGTTGCTGGAGTAGGTCGCGGCCGCTGACAGCTTGTCGCGCACCGGGACCACGATGTAGCGGTACCCGAAGTCGTCGAACCCGTACTTGGCGACGAGGACGTCGGTGAACCGGCCCATGGACAACGTGGGGTCGCGCTCCGGGAGGCCTTTGCCGTAGAAGCGGTAGGCCAGGAACACCGCCAAGCTGAACAGCACCAGCACGATCGCCAACAGATCCGGGTGCCAGGTCGGCACGCCGTGCAGCACCTTCACGGGCCCGTCACCGGCGGCTGCCAAGCTCGTACCTGCGGCCAGGACCCCGTCCCCGACGAGCCCCGAGGCAGCGGCGGTGCCTTCGTCGGTGAAGGGGAAGGTGGTCTCGGCGGGGAGCAGCGGTGTGGCCAGCCAGGTCTCGAAGTTGGGCTGCTCGGGGGAGAACGGCGACAGCAGGTAGCCAGCAGCCACCGACAGCACCGCCAGCACCATCAGCGGGGCGAGCATGAGCTTGCCGGACTCGTGCGGCGTGTGGTGGCTGCGGTTCTCCCCGGCGAAGATCAGGAAGCAGGCGCGGGCCATGTAGAAGGTGGTCACGAAGGCGGCCGCCAGCCCGACCCAGTAGACCAGGCTGCCGGTGAAGAACCCGGCCCCGGCCCAGATCTCACCGGCGATCAGGATCTCGTCCTTGGAGAAGAACCCGGCCGTCAGTGGGAAGCCGGCGAGCGCCAGCGAGCCCACGATGAAGGTCCAGAAGGTGTGGGGCATGGCCTTGGCCATCCCGCCCATGTCCGAGATGTTGTTGGAGTGCACCGCGTGGATCAGCGAGCCGGCACCGAGGAACAGCAACGCCTTGAAGAACCCGTGGGTGAACAGGTGGAAGATGCTGGCGGCGTACCCGCCGACGCCGATCGCGGCCACCATGTAACCGAGCTGCGAGATGGTGGAGTACGCGAGGATCTTCTTCAGGTCGTCCTGGACCAGGGCCAGCAGGCCACCGAAGAACAGCGTGAGCACACCGAAGATGGCGATCGTGGCCATGACCGCCTGGTTCTGGGCGACCACCGGATAGAGCCGCGCCAGCAAGAAGACGCCGGCGGTGACCATCGTGGCAGCGTGGATCAGCGCCGAGACCGGCGTCGGACCGGCCATCGCATCGGGGAGCCACACGTGCAGCGGCATCTGGCCGGACTTCGACATGCAGCCGAGGAAGATCAGCAGCATCCCCAACACGATGGTGGTGGTGGAGAGCTGACCGGCGACCGCCGCCTCGTTGATCTCGAGGATGTTGAAGGGCGTGTCGGTGAGCCCGAACATGCCCGCCGAGAGCACGATCACACCGACGATCAGCCCGACGTCACCGAACTTGGTGGTGAGGAACGCCTTGTTGCCCGCGTCCTGGTTGGACTTGCCCTCCCAGTAGAAGCCGATCAGCAGGTAGGAGCACAGGCCCACCAGCTCCCAGCCGATCACCGCCAGCAGGAGGTTGTTGGCGACCACCAGCAGCAGCATGGAGAAGGTGAAGAGCCCGAGCATGGCGAAGAAGTAGGTGTAGCGCGGCTCGCCCTGCATGTACTCCCGCGAGTAGACGTGCACCATGAAGGACACGGTGGTGACCAGCAGCAGCATCACCGCGGTCAACCCATCGACGAGCATGCCCAGCTCGAACACGAACCCGCCACCCAGCGGTGTCCAGTCGACGGATCGCTCGAGCGGCTCCACGGGCGAGGCGACGAAGGTCTGCCAGGCGATGCCGATCGCCAGCAGCCAGCTGAGGCCCAGCGCCGCGATGCCGATCTCGGAGCCCTTGCCGGGCAGCTGCTTGCCGACCGCGGTGATCAGCACCGCCGACAGCAGCGGCAGCGCCACGACCACCCAGGTGTACTCGAGGAGCGCGTCCACGTGAGCCTCCCCTACCAGCGCATCAGGTCGGCGTCGTCGACGTCGACCGAGGCGCGGTTACGGAACATGTTGAAGACGATGGCCAGACCGACGCCGACCTCGGCGGCAGCGACCCCGATGATGAAGAGGGCGAACATCTGACCGGTCACCGCCGGATCGCCCGGGAACAGCAGGTTCTGGAAGGTCACGAGGTTGATGTTCACGGCGTTGAGCATCAGCTCCACGCTGATCAGCACCAGCACGGCGTTGCGCCGGGCGATCACGCCGTAGACGCCCGCGGAGAACAGGAACGCGGCCAGCAGCAGAGGACCGATCGGGCTCATGCGTGCTCCTCCCCGGTGCCACCGCTGCCACTGGTCAACGCCGCCTGCTCCCGTTCAAGCGCCTCGGGATCACGGTCCTGTGCCATCTCGATCCGGGTGACCGTCAGCTCCTCGCCGGACTCACCGGACTCCCGACGAGCCAGCACGATCGCGCCGATCAGGGCCGCCAGCAGCAGCATGGACAGCACCTCGAAGGGCAGGACCCAGTCCGCGAAGATGGCGATCCCGAGGTCGTCGATGCGGGGCCCGGTGACCTCGGCCGTGGGCAGGTCACCGAAAGCACCGATCACCAGCGTCGACAGCACCACGAACAGCCCGCCAGCGACCGCCATGGCCAGGCCCCGGTTCTGCCCGTCCAGCGCCTCGCGACCGATCGGCGCCCGGGTGAGCATGAGACCGAACATGAACAGCACCGCGACGGCACCCACGTAGACCACGATCTGCACCAGGGCGAGGAAGTCGGCGGCCAAGGTGAGGAACACTCCCGCGATGCCACCGAGCGTGACCGCGAAGAACAGGGCGGCGTGCATCAGGTTCTTCGAGGTGACGGTGAACACCGCGCCCCCCGCCGTGAGCAGGCCGACGGCCACGAACACCAGATCGTGACCGGTCATGCGCCGCCCTCCTCGTCGAGCTTGGCCTGCTTCTGCTTCTTCACCCACGCGGCCTTCGCCTTGGCCCGCGCGATGCGCTCCGACTTCCCCTCGGCGACGAGTTGGTCGAAGACCTCCTGGTCGATCTCCCCCGCACCCTCGACGTGGATGTCACCGAGCTTGCGGGCGGCGGGGGCTTCGGTGGTCGCTGCCTCGGCGGCAACCTCCGGCGCGGCATCGTCGTCGGTAGCGGCGCCGTCGGCGTCGAGGGCCTGCCTGGCGGCCTCGGGGGAGGCGCCGAGCTCGCTCGGCACCTCGGCCGGCTCGTCGGCACCGGTGCCCTCGCCGGTGTCCGACTCGGCTTCGGCGCGTAGCCGCGCCTTCTCCTTCTTGACGTAGGCCGCCTTCGCCTTGGCACGTGCCATGCGCTCGGGCTTGCCCTCGGCGATCAACCGATCGAAGGTCTCCTGGTCGATCTCCCCGGCATCGACCTTGACCTCGGCCGCCTTCGGGGCCGGTGACTCGGCCTCGGCGTCACCGCCGGCGGCCTCTGCCTCGGCGAGCAGCCGCGCCTTCTCCTTCTTGACGTAGGCCGCCTTCGCCTTGGAGCGCGCCATCCGCTCCGACTTCCCCTCGGCGATCAACCGATCGAAGGCCTCCTGGTCGATCTCCCCGGCCTTGACGTGGATCTCCGGCTCGGCCGCTTTGCCCTTCTTCGGGGCGTCACCCGCCGTCTCGGCCGGGGCTTCGGCGGCCTGCTTCGCCTCGAGCTCCTTGGCGGCGGCGAGCTCGCGTTCCTTCTCCACCTTGGCCAGCGCATCGCTGACCTCGGCGGGCAGGACCGCGCCCTCGTCCAGGGGTGGTGGCGGCGGCACGGTGTCCGCCCACTCGCGCAGCTTGTCCATCTCGTGCAGGAGCGAGCCCATCTCGTACTCGGAGTACTCGAACTCCGGCGACCACCACAGGGCGTCGAAGGGACAGACCTCGACGCAGATGCCGCAGTACATGCACAGCGAGAAGTCGATCGCGAACCGGTCGAGGACGTTGCGGGTACGGGCGCGCCCGCCTTCCTTGGCCGGCGGGACGGTCTCCTTGTGGGACTCGATGTAGATGCACCAGTCCGGGCACTCCCGGCTGCACAGCATGCACACCGTGCAGTTCTCGTCCATCAAGGCGATGACCCCGCGGGTCCGCGGCGCGAGCACGTCCCGCTCATGGGGGTACATCAGCGTCGAAGGGCGCTGGAACAGGTGCTTGATCGTGACCCCGAGACCCTTGAGGAGCCCTATCCCGGGGGGTGCGGAGGGAGCCATCAGTACACCACCTTGGCGATCGTCACGAGGGCGAGGTTGAGGAGGGCGAGTGGGACCATCACCAACCATGCGATGCGCTGTAGCTGGTCCTCGCGCAGGCGCGGGTACGCCACCCTCAACCACACCATCACGAACACCAGCAGCAGGATCTTGCCGAGCATGACGCCGACGCCGAGCAGCGTGCCGGTCACGCCGCAGTCGAACAGGCCCCCGGCCGCTTCACACCCTGGGAGTGGCACGCCCGGGAGCAGCTGCCAACCACCGAGATAGAGCACCACCATCAGGGCCGACATCGTCACCATGCCGGCGTACTCGGTGAGCATGTACATCGCGTACTTGATGCCGCTGTACTCGGTCATGTAGCCGAACACCAGCTCCGAGTCGCCGATGGGCATGTCGAAGGGTGGCCGCGAGAGCTCGGCCAACGCCGCCACGAAGAAGATGCCGAAGCCGAGCAACTGCGGGATCACGTACCACAGGTTGATCCCGGTGCCGAACAGCATGAACTCGGCCTGGGCCTCCACGATGCCGACCAGCGACAGCGTGCCGGCCTGGACGGCCACCGCGATCGCGGCCAGGATCAGCGGTAGCTCGTAGGCGATCAGCTGGCCACCGGCCCGCAACCCACCGAACAGGGAGAACTTGTTGGCCGAGGACCAGCCACCCATGAGCACACCCAGCACCGAGACCGAACTGGCGGCCAGCACGTAGAACAGCCCGAGCTCGAGGTCGAGTGCGAACACCCCCGGGCCGAAGGGGATCACCAGCAGCGCCAGCATCGCTGGCACCAGGGCGACCCCCGGCGCCATGGCGAACACCCACTTGTCGGCCGCCGAGGGGATCAGGTCCTCCTTCTGGATGAACTTGATCCCGTCTGCGACCAGCTGCAGGGTACCGAAGGGCCCGGCTTCGACCGGCCCCCGCCGATGCTGCATCCGACCCATCGCCTTGTGCTCGAGGTAGCCGGCCACCAGCGGCCCCACGAAGAAGATCCCCAGCACGAAGGCGAGCTTGAGCAGCAGCGGCACGATGAACGTGTCGCCGACGTCCAGGATCGACTCGGCCTGGGCGAGGTACGGCGCGACACCGGAGGTGACCAGCAGCATCATCGGTCGATATCCCCCACCACGAAGAAGACGGACCCCAGGATCGACCCCGCGTCCGGGATCAGCTGACCCCGCATCAGGTACGGGATCGCCTGGACGTTGGAGAACGACGGCGTGCGCATCTTGAGCCGCCAGGGGGTGCGCCCCCCGTCGGACTCCAGCCAGTAGCCGAGTTGGCCGAGCGGGTTCTCGATGCGGACGTAGGTCGCCCCCTCGGGGGCCTTGACCATCTTCGGCAGCTTGGAGTTGACCGGACCCGGGGGGATGTGATCGTGGATCTGATCTATGATGTCCAGTGACACCCTGATCCGGTGCAGCAGGCAGTAGAACCGGTCGAAGGCGTCGCCGTTCTCACCGACGGGCACCTCGACGTCGATCTCCCCGTACTTGAGGTAGGGCTCGGTGACCCGTGGATCCTCGGGCAGGCCCGGGGCCTGGAGGGTCGGGCCGCTGACCCCGAGCGACAGCGCGACCTCCATCGGCAGGGGACCGACCCCCTTGGTCCGTCCGTGGAAGATCTCGTTGCCGAGCACCAGGTCGAAGTAGTCCGGCAACCGTGAGCGCACCAGCGAGCTCACCTGCGTGGACTCCGCCAGGAAGCCCTTGGGGAGGTCGATCTTCAGGCCGCCGACCTGGTTGTAGGTGAAGTGCAGCCGACCGCCGGTGGCGGACTCGAGCAGGTGCTGGATGTCCTCACGCTCGCGGAAGGCGTAGAACATCGGGGTGATGGCCCCGAGCTCCAGGGCGTAGGAGCCGATGAACATCAGGTGGTTGAGCACCCGGTTCCACTCGGCGAGCAGCATCCGGATCCACTGGGCCCGATCGGGCACCTCGAACTCCATCAGCTTCTCGACCGCGAGCGCGGTGCCGAGCTCGTTGGAGAAGCCCGACAGCCAGTCGTGGCGGTTGACCAGCGCGAAGATCTGGCGGAAGTCGCGGTGCTCCGCGAGCTTCTCGAAGCCCCGGTGCATGTACCCGATCACGGGCCGGGCCTCGCGGCCCCGTTCGCCGTCGAGGTCCAGCACGATGCGGAACACGCCGTGGGTGGCCGGGTGCGCCGGCCCGATGGACAGCGACATGTCGGCCGTACGGAACTGACCGTCGCCACTGAGCTGGACCGCGATGTCCTCGCCGGGTGCGGTCCCGGCCAGGAACTCCTGTCGGAGGTCGAGATCGCTCACGCGTCACCCTCCCCGTCCGTCTCGGACCGTTGCTCCTTCTCCGCCCGCGCCTTGGCCCGAGCCGCCCGGGCTTCGGCCTGCCGCTTGCGCCGCGCCTCGGCCTTGGCCCGAGCCGCCGAGGCCGGGTCGTCGGAGGAGGGCTGCTCCGGTGGGGTCGGCGCCCCGGAGGCCGTCGACTCAGGGGCCGCTGGCTCAGGGGCCTCTGGCTCAGGGGCCGCTTCCGTCGGAGCCTCGGTGGTGGCCTCTGCCGGTGCGGCCGGTGTGGGTGCGGTCTCTGCTGGTGTGGCCTCGCTGGTCGGCGTCGGTTCCTCGGCCGGTGCGGCCGGTGCGGCCGGTGCCGCCCCACCCCCGGCCTTGTCCGCCCGGGCCTTGGCCCGAGCCGCCCGCGCCTCAGCCTGCCGCTTGCGTCGCGCCGCCACCCGAGGATCGACGTCCCCATCCTCCTCGGACGCCGCCTCAGGCCCCACCGGCTGCTCGGCCACCGGCTCCGGCGCAGCCTCGCTCGCCGCCGGCGCCTCCGCCTCGGGCTCCACCTCAGCCGTCGGTGCAGCCTCGGCGGCTGCGGGACCGGCCTGGGCTTGCTTGGCCTTCTCGGCACGGGCCTGGGCCTTGGCAGCCCGGGCCTCGGCCTGCCGCTTGCGTCGCTCCTCGGCCTTGGCCTTGGCGCGAGCGGCGGGGTCCTGCTCTGGTGCCGCCGCGTCGGGGGCGGCGGCGCCCTCATCGGCGACCGGGGAGGGCGCGACCTCCTCCTGCTGGCCCGTGGCGGCCTCCGTCGGTTCCGGTTCGGCCTCGACGGCGGGGGCGGGCGGAGCGTTCACGACCCTCGCCTGCTCAGCCATGGCCTTGTCGAGCTCGTAGGGGCCGGGCGCGTCCCCGATCGAGCGCTCACGCTCGATCTTGTTGCCGTCCTCGTCCAGCTCGACGGGCTCGGCGACACCGGGCCAGGGCTTGGCCACCCGGGACGCGAGGTGGAAGTCCTTGCGCAGCGGCCACCCCTCGAAGTTCTCCACCGTGAGGATGCGCGGCTCGAGCCCGGGGTGCCCGGTGAAGTCGACACCGAACATGTCGTAGGTCTCGCGCTCCATCCAGTCGGCCCCGCGGTACACCTCGGCGATGGAGGGCAGCGAGGGGGCCTGGCGGCCACCAGGGCACCTGGCCCGCAACGCGATCCGGTTGCCGGTCGAGGTCGAGTACAGCACCGCGACGACGTCGAAACCGTCCTCCCGGGCGTCGATGCCGAACAGCGAGTCGAACATGTCGTAGGCGAGGAGCCGCTCGTCGCGGCAGTGGCGCGCCGCCTCGAGCCACCCCTCGGGAGCGATCCACAGCGTGAACACGCCGTACTCGGTGACCGCACGCTGGACGTGCTCGCCGAGGCGGTCACGTAGCAGCTCCTCGGTCTCCTCCGGCGTGAGCGCACGACCCTGGTGGGCGAGGACCTCGCTCACGCGCCCCCCTCCAGCGCCAGCGGCGCATGGGCGCCCAGGGTGACCGGGTCCAT
>PWEU01000175.1 GCA_003554005.1 Nitriliruptoraceae bacterium | reverse complement strand
GCGGCCTGGTGTTCAAGGTCCAGGCCAACCTCGACCCGCGCCACCGTGACCGGCTGGCCTTCATCCGCGTCTGCTCGGGCCGGTTCGACCGGGGGGCGACCCTGGTCAACGCCCGCACCGGGCGCAAGACGATCGCCAAGTACGCCCACGCGGTCTTCGGTCGCGACCGCGAGACCGTCGACGAGGCCTTCCCCGGCGACGTGATCGGCCTGGTCAACGCCACCGACCTGCGGGCGGGCGACACCCTGCACGCCGAGGACACCGAGGTGGTGTTCCCGCCGCTGCCGACCTTCACGCCCGAGCACTTCCAGACCGCGCACCCCGCCGACCGCAGCCGCATCAAGCAGTTCCGGCGCGGCGTGCAGCAGCTGGACGAGGAGGGGGTCGTCCAGGTGCTCCGCCATGACGATCTCGGTGACCAGGCCCCGATCTGGGCCGCGGTCGGCCAGCTGCAGTTCGAGGTCGCAGCCTGGCGGATGGAGCACGAGTTCGGCTCGCCGGTGCGGCTCGAGGGGACCCGGTTCGAGGTGGCCCGTGCCACCGACGACCACAGCGCCACGACCCTCGACACGATGCGCGACGTGGACGTCTACCGGCGTGAGAGCGGCGCGCCGCTCGCGCTGTTCCGCAGCCGGTACGTCGCGGAGCGCATCGCCCGGGACCACCCGGAACTGGTCCTCGACACCCTGATCCTGAGCTGAGCGTGCTGACCTCGCTGTTCCCTGCACCCCGCCCACCGCGGTCCGGCACCCGGTTCTCCGGCTGGCGCATCGTGGCCGTGGCCGCGGTGGCGCTCGGCATGACCGGTCCGGGGCAGACCGTCGGCGTCAGCGTGTTCATCGATCCCATGATGGAGACCCTGGCGCTGACCCGCTCCCAGGTCTCCACCGCCTACCTGCTCGGCACCCTGACGGGCGCCTTCGCGCTCCCGACCGCAGGGCGGATCCTGGATGCCCGCGGCACCCGCGTGACGATGGCGATCATCGGCGGGCTGTTCGGCGTGGTGCTCATGGCGATGGCCGGGGTGGTCGGCCTGATCACCCTGACGCTGGGGTTCGCGGGTATCCGCATGTTCGGCCAGGGGGCGCTCGGTCTGACGGCCACGACGGCACCCGCCGCCTGGTTCGACCGTCGGCGCGGCTTCGCGATCGGGGTGACGACCGCGGTCGGCTCCGCCGTGCTGTCGCTGTTCCCGCTGGTCGCGGCCGCCGTCATCCCCGCGATCGGATGGCGTGCGGCTTGGGTGGTCACCGGCCTGACGGTGTGGCTGGTCGTGGTCCCGTTGGCCGCGCGGGTGATGATCGACCATCCGCGCGACGTTGGTCAGCAGGCCGACGGTGACGAGCCCCAGGCTGACGCCGAGGAGGTGGCCCGGGCGGCCGCTGCGGCGTCCTTCACCCGCTCCGAGGCCCTTCGCACCCCGATGTTCTGGGCCGTGGCGGGCGCGACCGCCACCACCGGGATGATCGGGACCGGGCTCGCCTTCCACCAGATCGACCTCCTCGGCGAGCAGGGACTCACGCCGGTGCAGGCCGCGGCGAACTTCCTCCCCCAGACCGGTGCGTCGCTGCTGGCCACCCTGGCCGTAGGCTCCATGGTCGACCGCTTCGCCGCGCGATGGGTCCTCACCACCTCGATGCTGCTGCTCATGGGGGCGATGGTGGGGGTGGTGCTGGTGTCACCCGGCTGGACCGCGATCGCCTACGGGGTGACGGTCGGAGCAGCGGGGGCGTCGGCCCGGGCACTGGAGGCCGCGTCCTTCCCGAAGCTCTACGGCCTGGCCCACCTCGGATCGATCCGGGGGGTCGTGACCGCGATCAGCGTCGGCTCGACGGCCTTCGGTCCGCTGGCCCTGGCCATCGGCAGGGACCTGACCGGCTCGTACGAGCTCGTGCTGCGGCTGCTGCTGGTGTTCCCGGCGGCGGTGATCGTGCTCGGCCTGCTGGCCCCGACCCCGTCACGGCAGCGGGCTGAACGGGTGCCGCCGGCCTGACCGTGCGGTGCCGGCACGGAGCTCGCCTCCCGGCGTCGTCGGGGCTCGCCGCGGTTATCCTCCGCGCTGCAGCACCTCGCCGTCCCGGCTCACCGCCCCCTCGCAACCACCGTGCCGTGGTCGACGACCGGAGTCCCGCCGATGCCCGAGGGGTTGCTCCCGCTGACCGATCCCGGCGCGGTGTTCGCGGTCCTGTTCCTGCTCGTGCTCCTCGGGCCGCTGCTCGCCGACCGCTTCCGTCTCCCGGGGATCATCGGCCTGATCGTTGGCGGGATGGTCGTCGGGCCGAACGTCACCGGCATCATCGACCAGAACACCTTCATCGAGACGATCGGCTACATCGGCCTGCTGTACCTGATGTTCCAGGGTGGTCTCGACCTGGACATGAACGGCTTCATCCGCCGTCGCCGCGACTCGGTCGTGTTCGGGGTGGCGACCTTCGTGCTGCCGATGGTGATCGTGACCGCCGTGTCCCTGGCGCTCGGGCTCGGATGGGCGGCGTCGATCATCATCGCGTCCGCCTTCCCCAGCCACACCCTGCTGAGCTATCCCACGGTGGCGCGGTTCGATCTCACGAAGAACCGGGCGGTGACCGCGACGCTGGGGGCCACCCTGCTGGTCACCGTCGCGGCGCTGCTGGTGCTGGCGATCGCGGCGGCGGGGGTCCGGGGGGACAGCTCGATCGGGTTCTGGCTGCTGTTCACCGCCGGGCTGGCCGGGTACCTGTTCCTGATGCTCGTGACGCTCCCTCGGTTCACCCGCTGGTTCTTCACCGGGCTCGGGCAGGACCGCCAGATCCGTCTGACCTACCTGCTGTCGGGCATGGGCGTCGCAGCGGTGGTGGCCGGGCTGATCGGTATCGAGCCGATCGTGGGGGCGTTCCTCGCCGGTCTCGCTTTCAACCAGTTCGTGCCCTCAGGGACCGTCATCGACGACCGGGTCCGCGTCCTCGGGCAGAGCGTGTTCATCCCCGCGTTCCTGATCTCCACGGGCATGCTGCTCGACCCCGTGGCCCTGCTCACCGATCCCCGCACCCTCGCCCTCGGCGGGGCCTTCGTCGTCGCCGAGGTGTCCGCGAAGTGGCTCGCGGCGGAGGGGTCCGGCCGCCTCATGGGGGTGTCCCGGCCCGAGCGCGGGGTCATGTTCTCCCTGACCGTGGGGCAGGCCGCCGGCGCCCTGGCTGCGGTGATCGTCGCCGACGATCTCGGCCTCGTCGGCCCCGAGGTGGTCAACGCCGTGGTGCTCGTCATCCTGGTGACGGCGCTGCTCGCCGGGGTCACCGCCGACCGCTCCGCTCCGAAGGTCGAGACCCCCGAGCGCCCCGAGGTACCGCTCGGCACCCGTGTGGTCGTCCCGGTGTCCAACCCGCGCACCGTCGCCCGGCTGGTGCGGGTCGGCGCGCAGGTCGCCGCCGCCGACAGCGGGGCCGTCATCGCGGTCAACGTGCTGCCTTTCGACGCCCGTCCCGACCAGATGAAGGCCCACCGACTGCTGGCCGCCAAGGCCGAGGAGACGGCGCTGCGGGCCGGCTCGGAGGTCTCCACCTCGGTCCGGATCGACAGCACCACCGTCGACGGCGTGCTGCACACCGTGGTCGAGCAGTCGGGCACCTGCCTGGTCATGGGG
>PWEU01000313.1 GCA_003554005.1 Nitriliruptoraceae bacterium | reverse complement strand
TGGCCCATGTCGGCGAAGGCACCGGCCAGGATCAGGCTCTCGAGCGTCTTCTTGTTCAGCACGCTGGCGTCGACCTTGGCGCAGAAGTCGACGAAGTCCTCGAACCGGCCCTTGGCGGTCCGCGCCTCGACGATCGAGGCGACGATCCCCTCCCCGACGCCGCGCACGGCCGACAGCCCGAACAGGACCTCTTCGCCGCGGGGGGTGAAGTCGCTACCCGACTCGTTGACGTCGGGTGGGAGGACGGGGATGCCCATGCGACGGCACTCGTTGAGGTAGAGCGGCTTGTTGTCCTTGTGGTTCTTCACGCTGGTCAGCAGCGCCGCCATGTACTCCACGGGGTAGTGGGTCTTGAGCCAGGCGGTCTGGTAGCTCACCACGCCGTAGGCGACGGTGTGGGCCTTGTTGAACCCGTACTCGGCGAACTTCTCGATCAGACCCCAGAGGCCGACCATGAAGGGCTTGTCGTACCCGTTGGCGACCCCGCCGGAGATGAGTTGGTCCTTCTGCGCCTCCATCAGATCGCGCTTCTTCTTGCCGACCGCCTTCCGCAGCGCGTCTGCCTCCGCCATCGAGAACCCCGAGAGGTCCGTGGCGATGCGCATCACCTGCTCCTGGTAGACGATGACGCCGTGGGTCTCGCCGAGGATCGGCTCGAGGTCCGGGTGGTCGAAGCTGACCTGCTCGAGACCGTTCTTGCGGTCGGCGAAGGCGATGTGCATGTCCATGCCCAGCGGCCCCGGGCGGTACAGCGCGAGCAACGCCGAGATGTCCTCGAAGCGGGTGGGTTTGAGCTTGCGGACCAGCGCCTGCATGCCGGTCGAGTCCAGTTGGAACCCCCCGAGGGTGTAGCCGGTGCCGAGCATGGCGAACGTCGCGGGCTCGTCCATCTCGCCGAGCAGGTCGGGGTCGTCGAGGTCGACCTCGACCCCCCGGTTGGCGGCGATGTGCCGCTCGGCGTCGGAGATGACCGTGAGGTTGCGCAGGCCCAGGAAGTCCATCTTCAGCAGGCCGATGTCCTCGGCCGCGCCCATCTCGTACTGGGTGACGATCTCCCCGTTGTCGGGGCGCAGCAGCGGCACGGTCTCGTGCAGCGGCCTCGCTCCGATCACGACCGCCGCGGCGTGGATGCCGTGCTGGCGCTTCAGCCCCTCGAGCTTCTCGGCGGTCTCGAGCACCTCGCGGTAGGGGGGGTCCTCCCGGGCGGCGCGCAGCTCCGAGGACTTGTCGTAGGCCTCGGCCAGGGGCGACTCCTTGCCCTGCACGGCCGGTGGCATCATCTTGGCGAGGTCGTCACCGACCTTGAAGGAGTGGTCGAGCACCCGGGCGGCATCGCGGATCGCCGATTTGGCCTTGATCGTGCCGAAGGTGACGATCTGGGCGACGTGGTCATCGCCGTAGCGACGGGCGGCGTAGCGGATCATCTCGCCACGGCGCCGGTCGTCGAAGTCGATGTCGATGTCCGGCATCTGCAGGCGCGCCGGGTTCAGGAACCGCTCGAAGATCAGGCCGTGCTTGATCGGATCCACGCGGGTGATGTCGGTGCAGTAGGCCACCACGGACCCACCGGCGGAGCCGCGCCCGGGGCCCACCCGGATGCCCTCGGCCCGCGCGTACTCGCACAGGTCGGCGACGATCAGGAAGTAGGCGGGAAAGCCCATCTCCTCGATCACGCCGAGCTCGTACTCAACCCGCTCGGCCACCGGCCCCGGGACCGGGTCCCCGTACCGGGCCCGAGCGCCCGTCCACACCTTCTCGCGCAGGAACTCCGACTCGCTCATCCCGTCGGGGCAGGGGAAGGCGGGCAGCAGATCGAGCCCGAACTCGATGGTCGCATCGCAACGCTCGGCGATGTCGAGGCTCGCGTCGAGCGCGTCGGGGTAGGCGTGGAACTGCTCGCGCATCTCGCGGGCCGACTTCACGTAGAACTGGTCGCCCTGGAACTTGAACCGGTCGGGGTCGGAGATCTTGGAGCCGGTCTGGATGCACAGCAGGGCGTCGTGGGCCTGCACGTCGTCGGCGTGGGTGTAGTGCGAGTCGTTGGAGATGCCCGTGCGCAGCCCGAGCTCCTTGGCCAGCTTCTCCAGCACCGGCCAGGTGCGTCGCTGCTCCTCGATGCCGTGGTCCTGCAGCTCCACGTAGTAGCGCTCGGCGGTGTAGATGTCCTTGAAGTCGCTCATGACCCGACGAGCCGTGGCTTCGTCGCCCTTGAGCAGGTGCTGGTTCACCTCCGAGCCGAGGCAGCCGGAGAGCACGATCATGCCGTCGGCATGGTCGGCCAGCACCTCCATGTCGACCCGCGGCTTATACCAGGTGCCCTCGAGGTAGGCCCGGGTCGACAGCGCCACCAGGTTGCGGTAGCCGACGTCGTCCTGGGCGAGTGCGGTCAGGTGGTAGTAGCGCGTCTTGTTGTCCGCGCCGCCGAGCCGCTGCTCGTGCCGGCTGCCGACCGCCTGGTACAGCTCCGAGCCGAGGATCGGCTTGACACCCTCGCGCTGGGCGGCCCGGTAGAAGTCGACCAGCCCGAACAGCACCCCGTGATCGGTGATGGCGACGGCCGGCTGCCCGTCCTCGTGGACGTGGCGCATCAGCTCACCGATACGCGAGGCCCCGTCGAGCATCGAGTACTCGGTGTGCACGTGGAGGGGCGCGAAGCTGTCGTTGCTCACCTGTTCCCCTGTCGTCGCGGTCGGCGCCACCCGCCCATCGTGGCCTCCCCCGCCGGACCGGACCCACAGGGACCCGACCTCGAGGTGGCGGGTCGACGCCCGGGGACCGCAGCTGCAGCCGCTCGGGACGTCCGACGGGCGGGCCACGGGCGTGTGACGGGGAAGAACCACACGCCTGTGGTTCGCGAGCGCGACCGTAGCAGGCAGCCGGGACGGGACCGTGTCGCGGGGACCGAGCGGGCGAGGTCCGCGCGGGCTCCGGCATCGGGTGGGCGAGCGGCGCGCGCCGGTCACCAGCCTTCGGTGAGCTCCCGCTGGCCCGGAGCGCTGAGACCGGCGAGCTGGAGCACGGACCGAAGATCCGCGGGCAACGGCTCGTACAGATCGAGCCGGGCACCGGTCACCGGGTGGTCGAAGCCCAACGCGGCGGCGTGCAGGACCGGGCGGCGGGCCCTGAGCGCCCGCGACTGCTCCCTCGACAGCCCGTACGTGGGGTCACCCACGATCGGGTGCCCGAGCGCGGTGAGGTGCACGCGCAGCTGGTGGGTGCGCCCCGTCCCGAGCTGGCAGGCCAGCGACGCCACGGCACCCCGGTGCTCCGGGAGCTCCGGCACGTGCCCGACCGCCAGGGTGCGGTACCGCGTCAGGGCGGGCCGACCGTCGTCCACGACGGCGAAACGCACCCGGTCGCCGGGGTCACGTCCGATCGGGGCCTCGATCCTGCCGCGGGGGTGCGTGGGGGCCCCGACCACCAGCGCGTGGTAGCGACGAGCGACCTCCCTGGCCGCCAGCGCCGCCGTCAGACCGGCGTGGGCCTCGGGGCTCGAGGCGATCAGCAGCAACCCCGAGGTGTCCCGGTCGAGGCGGTGGACGATGCCGGGGCGCGATCGGTCGCCGCCGGGGGCCAGCGGGATCCCTGCGGCCCGGAGGGCGTCGACCAGCGTCCCGTCGGGGTG
>PWEU01000180.1 GCA_003554005.1 Nitriliruptoraceae bacterium | reverse complement strand
TCGCAGTCGCCCTGGGAACGCGCCCTGCTGACCGGGCAGGACGATCACACCCAGCGACACGGGCGGGCGCAGCCATGGTTGGGCACGGGGTGCAGAAGAACGGCCGTGGATGGCCGCTCTGCGTCACCAAGGTGCCCTCGTGGGCAGAGTGGGGCACGGAACCGGCCACAAGCGGCCGATTCCGTGCCCCACGACCCTGCGCACCGCCCACAGCACGGCGGCGGGGTCGTCGCAGCCGCACTGGACACGCAGCCGCTGACCGTGAGGCTCGCAGGGCGCCCAAGAGCTGCCCCACACCCTTGCTAGCGTGCGTCGCCTCCGAGGGCTGGGATCGGGATGGCGGGCACGACGACCTACCCGATCTGGGACGTCGAGGCACGGGGCGACTCCCACGCGATGTGGGCGCGCATGCGCCACGCCGATCCGGTCCACGAGACGGTCGGCCCCCTCACGGGCAACCGCATCTGGCTCGTCACCCGCTACGCGGACTGCGAGGACGTGATCCGGCACCCCGCGATCGGCAAAGAGCCGTCGAAGGCGGGGCTGGCGGACGAGGTGTTCGCCGGCGACCAGCTGCTGTCGCGCAGCATGATCTCGGTGGATCCGCCCGACCACACCCGCCTGCGACGGTTGGTCAACAAGGCGTTCACGCCGCGGGTCGTGGCGGCGCTCGAGCCGAGGATCCGCGAGCTCGTCGACGAGATGCTGGACCGCGCCGAGCGGGACGGCCACCTGGAGGTCATCGCCGACCTGGCCTTCCCGCTCCCCGTGACGGTGATCGCCGAGCTCCTCGGTGTCCCCGTCGAGGATCGCGAGAGGTTCCGGACCTGGTCACGGGCGCTGCTCGCACCCGCCGCCGATCCGACCGCCGCCGAGGAGGCCGGCCTCGCCTTCACCGGCTACATCGATGCGCTCGCCGCGCAGCGCCGCGCCGGACCCGAGGACGACCTCCTCAGCCGCCTGGTCGCCGCGGAGGACGAGGGCGACCACCTCGACCGCTCCGAGCTGCTCGGCATGGTGCTGCTGCTGCTGGTCGCCGGCCACGAGACGACGGTCAACCTCATCGGCAACGGGGTCCTCGCCCTGCTCGACCATCCCGCAGCGTGGCGTGAGCTCGTGGACGAGCCCACGCTCGCCCAGGCGGCCGTGGAGGAGGTGCTCCGCTACGACGGACCCGTCGAGGTGGCGCCGCTGCGGTTCGCCTACGAGGACGTCACCGTCGGCGAGGTCACGATCCCGCGTGGGGCGTTGGTCGCGCCGGTGCTGCTCGCAGCCAACCGTGACCCCGAACGGTTCGCGGACCCGGACACGTTCGACATCCACCGCAAGGCACCCCACCTCGCCTTCGGTCACGGCATCCACTTCTGCCTCGGTGCGCCACTCGCGCGGCTCGAGAGCGCGATCGTCTTCGAACAGCTCGCCCAACGCTTCTCGTCGATGACGCTCGGGTGCGAGCGCTCGGAGCTGCGCTGGCTCGAGGGGCTGCTGTTGCGCGGCGTCACCGCGCTCCCGGTCACCGTCGCGTCCTGACCTGCCGGGCAGGTACCTGCTGATCGTGCTGCTGGCCGTCGGGATGGTGGCGGCATAGAACGCACCCGCTGGGCCCGCCGCGGAGCTACCGCCGCCCCCTCCCACAGCCTCGGCAAGAGGACAGCCGTACAAGACTGGCCAGCTCGACAGTCAGCCTCTATCATCTGAGACGCCGAGCGTTCAAGAAGCGGGCTCTGCGGCAGTTGGATTCCGTCGACCATGCGGAGCCTGCCCCATGAGCATGAACGAGTCCACCTCAGTATCTCAAGACATCTCCGTCGTCTTCGAGTGCCTGGTCTGTGCGGTACCCGTGGACACCGCCGACCCCTGCTGCTCGTTCGATTGCACCGTGGCTGCCGAAAGAGAGGCAGAGCGGAACGTGACGCTGCTCAAGGGGCCCTCCGGTCGGCAGATGGATCCTGCGTCACGTCACAAGCTGACTGAGCGCAACGGCCGGCTCGCGGCGGCGCTGCTGAACTGGCGCCCTGAGCCGCACGACGGCTGATCCACCTCCCTCGGCCGGAGCGCAGGGCCCCGCCGTGTTCACGGCCCGCGTCGACACCACAGCGGCCGCGTCCCGATGCCCGCGTGCAGGTCCTGGACGGGCAGGGGCACACTGCCGACGTCGTCGCCCCTGACCTCGTAGTGGAGCACCTCCTGGCCTTCCTCCGCCGCTGACCCGGGGCTTCACCGCGCCCATCCCGGGAACGTGGACCACGACCGGCACTGCAGACCCGCTGTCAGCTCCTGCCGGTCAACGGGTCGATGACCTGCGCGACCTCCACGACGAGGTCCGCCGGGAGCCCCCCGCACCTGGCGTGTTCGCGCAGGGTCTCGATGTCCTCGGTCTCGTGGACGCCGTAGATCGTGTCGCCGGCGACCTCAGGAGCGATGGGTCTCTCGCAGGTCACGGAGGCTGGCAAATGCCAACTCGACGGCAG
Source organism: Nitriliruptoraceae bacterium (assembly GCA_003554005.1). Taxonomy (GTDB): domain Bacteria; phylum Actinomycetota; class Nitriliruptoria; order Nitriliruptorales; family Nitriliruptoraceae; genus T1Sed10-7. Next base: position 1,155 of record PWEU01000180.1, on the reverse strand, counting down.
CCGCGAGGTCATCACGACACCCCACTCCGATCAGCGACTCCCCCTCCTCCTTCAGGTGCTGCAGTACCGCGTCGCGCGCTGCTCCCAGCCGCTCCTCCTCGGCACCGAACGTCGGCCGCGGCGCCACGCTGACCGCCCCGAGGAGCCGTGCCGCCGGCGCATAGGCCCCGAGGCGGATGAACAGGTCGACGAGGTTGCGCAGGGTCGTCCACTGGTGGGTGCCGTCACCGTGGAGGGCCCAGTGCCGGATCAGCCGCTCGAAGCCGGGGATGGCATCGGCAGGGTCCGCGGTGCGGGCGCGCAGGGAGCTCGCGGTCAGCCGTCCGACCCCTGCCAGCATCCGCCAGCCCGCCTGGTCGGCTTCCGCCACCGTCCGCTCCACGAGCTCGAGGGCCCGCAGTGGCTGGGTCTCGGCCACGAGCTCCGCCTCGGCGAAGTCGCACCACGCGGTCACGACGCCGATCCCGGCGGCGCTGGTCTCGAGACGCACCTGCCCGAGGCCCGCCAGCGCCTGCTCGACGTCGCCCCCGTAGCCGAGGGCCATCGCCTGGTTCATCCGGCTGTGGAGGACCGTGAAGCTGTCACCCGCCCGTTCGGCCAGCCTCTCCGCCGCACGGAAGCGCTCGACGCTGGCCTCGAAGCTGCCCCGGTAGATGTGGAGGTCACCGAGCACCTCGTGGGCGTGGCGGGCGCTCGGGTCATCGGGCAGGTCGACGAGCAGGGCCTCGACAGCGTCCAACTCGCCGCGGTGGAGACGGTTCACGGCGACCACCGCAGCGACCTCCGGCAGCCGCAGATGTCGAGCCTGCTGGGCCAGCGCCAGGGTGGTCTCCGCCCAGGCACCGATGTCGGCCCGCAGCCGGTGGTAGACCGCCACATACAGCGAGCTGGCCAGTGCCACGGCCGCATCGACGTCGTCGCGGCGCACGGCCTGCGCGTGCGCAGCCTCCAGGTTGGGCAGCCCCCGCTCGAGGGTGTCAGCCCAGTCATGCTCGTCAGGTCCCCGGAGGCCGGCACCGACGCGTTCAGCGAGCTCCGCGTGGAACCGGACGAAGCGGTCGACGGTGCCGTGCGCCGCGCCGGAGGCCGCCAGCCGTTCGGCGGCGAAGGAGCGCACCGTCTCGAGCAGCTGGTAGCGCGCGTGACCCGGCGCGT
>PWEU01000212.1 GCA_003554005.1 Nitriliruptoraceae bacterium | reverse complement strand
GCTGCTGTGCGGCATCGGGCTGCTGGTCGCGCTGCCCGTGGTGTTCATCGCCCAGGCCTACACCTACCAGCGCCTGCGTGGCGTGGCGGTCGCCGCCTGATCTTCGTTGCAACTGAGCGGGGACCGCCGACGGCGGTCCCCGCTCCACGTCGCGCTCGATGACGTCGCAGTCCGTCGAGTGCTGCGGCGGCCGACCGGTGCTGCGGGCGACCGATGCTGCGGCGGGCGACCGCTGCGCTACGGGGCCCAGGACGCGAAGGCCTCGACGGGCACGTTGCGCAGGATGCCGTAGGCCAACCACAGCACACCGACCCCGGTCCACAGCCACCTCGGCACCGCAGGCAGGACGTCGCGTTGCAGTACGCGTCCGACCCACGCCACCCACGACCACGCCGTCAGCACGACCAGGACGGGTAGGAAGGCGTTGAACCGGACCGCCTCCGCTACCTCGCCCGTGGCCAGCGCGTGGGCGCTGCGCGTACCCCCGCACAGCGGACACCACACCCCGAACAACGTGCGCGACGGACAGGCGGGGAACAGCTCCGGGTACCGCGGATAGACGACCCCGACCACCAGCACCGAGGTGGCAGCCACCCCCGCAGCGAGCAGGGGTTCGGTCAGCGTCTCGCGTCGCGCCGGCGCCGACGGCGGAGCGCTGTCTGCCATCGGGGCCTCCACACCTGCGGCCGTCGTCGGTGGCCGGGGCCCACCGCGGCGACGAGCCTACGGCGACTACCGTCGCCTGTCATGGATGGTTCCGCGCGCCGCCGGCTCCGGTCGGCCCTGCTCGAGGTCGCCCCCTGGCTCGCGGCGGCCGAGGTGGGCCCGCAGGCCGTGGAGGCCGGACGGTGCGACGCCTGCGACGACCGTCCGCGGCTGCTGCCGACCTGCGGGCCGGCCGGTCCCGGAGCGGTGTGCCGGGACTGCGCGGTCCAGCTCGGGGTCGACGGCTGGTGCGAAGGTCACCAGCAGGAGGGCGCGGCCGCGCTCGCGTGGGCGGCGGCGCTCCCCGCGAGCTGGGCCGAGCTGGTCATCCTGTGGTGGGTGGCCACCGGCGAGGTCCGACCCACCGCGTGGTCCGGACTCGACACCTCAGTGCTGCCGCTGCCGATCCGCCGGTCGCTGCTCCTCAGCTGAGGTCGACCGGGACCTCCCGGGCGATCGGCACCCCGAGGTCGGCGAGGAAGCGGCGGACCTCCACGGCGGCGGACAATCCCGCGCCTTCCACCAGGTGCGCCGCCATCCCAACCTCCCGCGCCGCGACGACGTTGACCTCCCGGTCGTCGACGAAGGCGACCGAGGCCGCCGGCAGCCCGAGACGCGCGAGCAGACGGTCGTAGAAGGCGTGGTCGGGCTTGCGGGCACCGAGGTGGCACGAGGCCAGCACGCGGTCGAGCCGACCCGCCAAGGGTCCCTCGATGAGCTCCTCGATCCAGACCGGGTAGTTCGAAGCGCCGACCCTGAGCACCACGCCCTCGAGCTCCGTCAGCAGGTGCTCCCTCCCCGCGAGCCACCGGGTACCGGTCCGGCGCACGGCGTGGAACGCCGCCGGGTCGACCTCGACGCCCAGCGTCGCGTGGTGCTCCCAGTACACCGACTCGCTGATCTCGCCCCGCTCGAAGGCCGGGTACACCTCCGGGTCGCGGCGGCCCATCAGCTGCTGCAGCGACAACCCCGTCGCCGCCTCGAGCGCGGCCCGGAACGGGTCGGCGAGCAGGGTGTCCATCACGTCGAAGGCGACGGCACGGATCACTGCAGCTCCTGGGGGTGACGGCGGGGCCATCGGCTGGACCGGCCGCGTAGGGTAGGCAACCGGCGGTCCGGCCCCCGACCGCACCACCTCGACGAACCGGAGCCCGCCGTGGACGCCCTCTTCACCGCCGCGCAGCACCGCATCGACACCGCCCGCGACGGGCTACTGGCCCTGTCCCACGCGATCCACGGCGACGCCGAGGTCGGCTTCGAGGAGCACACCTCCTCGCGCCGGGTCGCCGAGGCGTTGGCGGCCGCCGGGTTCGACGTGCAGCACGGGACGGCCGGGCTCGACACCGCGATCGTCGCCGAGTACGGGACCGGGCCGTTGACGGTGTCCATCTGCGCCGAGTACGACGCCCTGCCGGGGATCGGCCACGCCTGCGGCCACAACATCATCGCCGCCGCCGCGGTCGGGGCCGGTCTGGCGTTGGCCCCGCTGGCCGACGAGCTCGGGCTGACCGTGCGGGTCCTCGGCACACCGGCCGAGGAGGGCGGCGGCGGGAAGGTCCTGATGCTCCGGGCCGGCAGCTTCGACGGCTCCAACCTGGCGATGATGGTGCACCCGTCACCGCTCGAGTCGTCCCGGATGGCCTGCCTGGCGGTCCAGCACTTCGACGTGCGCTACACCGGGCGGTCCGCCCACGCCTCCGCCTACCCCCAACTCGGGATCAACGCCGCCGACGCGCTCACCGTCGCACAGGTCGGGATCGGGCTGCTGCGCCAGCACATCAAGCCCACTGACCGGATCCACGGCATCGTGACCGACGGCGGGGACGCCCCCAACATCGTGCCCGAGCGCACCGGCGGCCAGTGGTACGCCCGGTCGGCCACGCTGGCGGAGCTCGCCGAGCTGTACCCACGCGTCCAAGCCTGCTTCGAGGCCGGTGCGCTCGCGACCGGTGCGACGGTCCACTTCGACGAGCCCGGACCGGCCTACTCCGAGTTCGAGCACGACGAGGAGCTGGTCGCGCTATGGGAGCGGGAGGCCACCGCCATCGGCCGGGTGTTCCCCTCCGAGCCCCAGGACCCCAACCTCGCCGGCTCCACCGACATGGCCAACGTCTCGCTCGCGATGCCCACGATCCATCCGATGCTCGCGATCGAGACCGGCGGCGCAGTCAACCACCAGCCGGAGTTCACCGCAGCCTGCATCACCGCCGACGCCGACCGGGCCGTCCGCGACGGCGCGCTCGGGATGGCGCGCACCACGATCACCGCGGCGGTGGACGAGCAGACCCGCACCCGGCTGCTCGCGCGCTCCTACGTCGCCGCCGAGGACCAGCGGCTCTCCTCGGCCTGACGGCGTCCAGCCCGACGGCTGCCCGGCCGTCGCCCGGCGTCGACCGCGGTCGGAGGTTCGAGCGCGGTCAGCGTGACGTGCTCCCCCGACCCCAGTGGGGCACCGAGGAAGCGCTCGCCGAGCGCGGCGAAGGTGCCGGGGTCGCCGGTGGTCAGGTAGTGGCGACGCCCGGCCGCACTGTCCTCTTCCCGCAGCCAGCCGAGGCGCCCGAGGAGGTCACGGACCTCGAAGGCGGTCTCGTCGGCGCTGGACACCAGCGTGACATCCCGCCCGACCACCTCGGAGATCGGCCGCGCCAGCATCGGGAAGTGCGTACAGCCCAGGACGAGGGTGTGGATGCGGGCGCTGAGCAGCGGCGCCAGTCGGTCCCGGACGATGGCGGTGACCTCAGGGCCGGAGGTCCGCCCCTCCTCGACCAACTCGACCAACCCGGGGCAGGGCACGGTGCGCACGACCAGACCGTGATCGAGCCGCTCGGCCGCCTCCTCGTACACCCCGCTGGCGACGGTGGCCGTGGTCCCGATCACGACGGCGCGCCGGGTCCGAGAGGTGGCCGCCGCCGCGCGGACCCCCGG
>PWEU01000216.1 GCA_003554005.1 Nitriliruptoraceae bacterium | reverse complement strand
GAGCGGCTTCGAGGGTCACGAATGGGTGGTCGAGTTGAGCGAGTTCGAGATAGGTCTGGGAGCCAGACCGAGTGTCTGTCCGGAAGCTCTCCAGTTGCCTCAGGTCCATGCTGTCACGGTGACGGCCCCGGGGAACTCCCTCCTTGAGGAGTAGCTCCCAGTTGCTGCGTCGCTTCGCAGTTGGAGCGTCCGTGACGGTGGCGATCACACCGCCGATGATGCAGTCCCGCCGGTCGGCCAACGTGCGGAGCGACCCGTGAGTCTGCTCGATGGCGACCGGGTCATCTTGCCCGTCCTGCTGCAGCGTGAGGGCGTAAGCGGATGCCCACTGGAGACCTGCGCGCTCGAGCCCGTATGACTGCTGGACGAGCTGGCTCCAACGCGCAGCCGACAGCGTTCGCGGGATGCGTCGGTCGTTGGCGATGCTGCCGGTGAGTTTCAGCTTCTCTCCGAACTCCTGCATCTCATCGATGACGGCCAACCACCGGTGACGGATCGTCTCTTCGAGACCTGCGATCCGGTCCCAGTCGGCGGTGCTGATTCGACCGGTGCGGCGAATCGTCGTGGTGACCTCTCGAAGCACAGCGGCGGCGGCAGCGACATCAGCCGCGTGGTCCCGGAGAAGTAGATTCAGTATCGCCTCAACGTTGCTCCCGACGGCATCGAGCGCCTCCTCGATGTGGTCCAGCCGTTGCTCGATTACCGCGAGTTGGACTGCTGTGGCCAGCATGACCGATGGGTGAAGCTGGGCTGGGGGGACGGGTGGCCCGTCGACTTCGCGGAAGGCCATAGCGTGGGCGAAGCCTGAGTCGTCACGCAGGCTTCCGTAGACGTACCCATTTCCTGCTGCAGCCTTCTTCAGCCGGTCGTAGGCGATCTCGTCCTCAGGCCGAATCGTGAAGTAGCGACCTTGGATACCAGCCTCGCTCGCGCCGCCAAGCAGTTCCGAGACGAGCTTCGCAGCCGGAGCCACCCAGTCGAGGATCTGAGCCAACTCGCCCAGATCCCGACCGAAGATGCCGAGTCTCCCCTCATTGTCGGGGACGAGGATCACCCGCTGAGCGTCCGGCACCGGGCTCTCGGTGAAGGGGTCGAACATGGACTGTTCTCTCAGATGCGACTCCATTACCTAGCCCTTTCAGTGGCCTCTTGAGCGGCCTCACCGACGGCGTCGTACTCGCCGTCATCGCTCCCGGTGTCGTTGGCCTTGCGCTTGAGCGCGTAGTCGGCGCCGTAGACCGCCGCGGCGGCCACAGCGGCCGCGCCCGCCGGGCCTCCAAGCACCAGCCCGGTCAGGCCGCCGGTGGCCGCCGCAGCTCCCTTGACCATGTGCGCTTTGCTTCGGTTTAGATCACGATCGTCGGTGGACATGTCGGCCTCCATCTTGGGCTCCTGAGGTGACGAGTAGGATTGCCACCGGTTTAGGTGGCACTCTTGCGCCATCACCTATTTAGTAGGTATAGCAGACTAAAGTAGAACATAGCATTGGTGGCCTGTCAAGAGTTTCGCTATGATGGGCTGCCAAGGAGCCGCCATGACCAGTCGCGACCAGCCGTTGCCCGACGTCGACGTCACCTTGGTTCCGGTCGCGGTCCGCCAGGATGGGGTTGACGGGCACCCGACGTTGATGGGCTGGCCCGACGCGTACGGCCGCTGGGCGACCGAACCTGTTGCTGACACGCCAAGCGGCACCGCGCAGCGGCTGCTGGCCAGGAACCTCCCGCCAGGTGCGCAACTCCTGACCGTCCACCCGAGGCCCGTCGGCTTCGTCGAGCAGGCAGACGGTTCCGACCGGCGCCTGACCCTGATCTACACCTCGGCGTTGCCTATGGCCCTGTGCGACCCCGAAGCGCCGGATGCCGAGCGATGGATCGCCCTCCTGCATCCCGAAGAGCGGAAGTCCACGGCACGCAAAGCGGGTAGCTCGATGGTCGCTGACGCCCCGTTCGCCAGGGAGGTGCTCGTTCACTGGCGCGAAGCCCTCGAGGCCACCGGAGCCGCTCTGCGTCTCCTCGCGGGGCACTGGACCGCTCCGCAGTTGCGGGATGTCTACAGCGCGATCTGGGGGTACAAGCAAGACACGGCGAGCTTCACCAAGTGGGCGTTCCGCAGTCCCGGCGCCTTCAGCCCCCTGGTGGAGAAGAAGGAAGCCCCCGACCTGACAGACGCGGTTGCTGAGAGCCTCTACCGCGCCAGCGAACTCTCCAGCCACTTCGACACGGACGACACCAGCAAGAAGCGACCAAGCGATCCATCGGCGACAGACCTCGCCGCATGGACCGCGCTCTCGAAGACGCTCACCCCCGGCAAGACCGGCCTGACTGTGACAGCCGGCGTCGTTCCCGGCAACGTGTTAGCCAGTGCAGCCGCACGAGTTGCCTACCGATCAACCAGCCGCGGGGCTCCCCCCAAGACCTGGTATGCGACCCGCGAACCAGACCCCGAAAACGTGAGGCTCGCCCACACCTACCCCTCACGGCCAGCCTGGCTCGGCCGAGGGGACTGATGCCCGACCGGGGCGCGCGATAAGGCCCCCGGCGGAGGCCCCGGGCGGGGGATGAAGTCGGAATCGGTGCAAGTCACAGCGATGCCGAGGGCACTACGTCAGCGAATTGGTTCCAGCCGCCGGGGATAGACTAAAGCGCGATTCACGACGGATTCGCTGCGCCGCTCGCATCAACCTTTCGCGACTCGGGAGGAAGCCGCCGTCGAGGGCGACGTGCCATCAATGCCCGGTACGTAGACGGCTCAACAAGGTTGAATGCCAGGGGCAGAGAACTGTCTCGCATGCGAAATGGAGATAGGACGACTGGGGCATCCAAATTCTGAGCTACCCCCAAGAAGACAGGCTGCGGCAGACGAATTTCAACCTCGTCACCGTATCGGTTAACGAGAATACGTCGCCTTCGTCCGAACCTGTCGCTCACCGTTCGATCACGGTAGTAGGCATATGGATAAATGCGTGAGTTCGACATCAACTGCAGGGCTGCATCGATCACATCACAGACGAGACCGAATTGCTCAGAGGTCGGAAACTCGGGGCGATGATGATCCACACAGTTCCGTACCCATGGAATGTCGACGCGGCGAACCAGAAGCCTATGCAATTCCCGAAGCCGTTGGATCAGGTTGGTCACATCATCAACGCGTACGTCATCTAGAGCCTGCTTGTGAAAGAAGGCAAATGACCCCAATTGCGCACGCTTCGCGGCCTCGGGGAGTTCGCTCGCAGGACGCCGCTGTTTTGTCGAGGCCTGACTGGTCTGCTCGATCAGGGAGGCCAGCGCTGGGATACACTCGATGAGAGGACCAAGGGTTACCCGGCCAGACGACGGGATTCGCGAATCCGTCCCGGCCGAGGAAAGAGCACGATTTAGGGTGGCATGACCGAGGGCAATCGACTCTTCCCGACTGAACGACAGCCCCGATTCGAAGTGATCACGAAACAAGACCCAGGCGACGAATACAATCGCGTCATGCAGAACTTCCTCTAGAGCAACGAAGAGATTGACGGCAACAGAGCGATACCCCTCCCGATCGACATCGACGCCTGATGCCCGCGCACCTGCGACAACAACTCGCAGTGAGCGAACGTGCTTCTCTAGGGCATCCGTTTCGACTGGAAACGCCGCCAGGTCGAAGCCG
>PWEU01000241.1 GCA_003554005.1 Nitriliruptoraceae bacterium | reverse complement strand
TTCTTCGAGCGCAACCCCGATGTGGTGCTCATCGACACCGAGGTGGTGGCCAAGGCGCCGGTCCGGTTCCTCGTCGCCGGCATCGGTGACGCGCTCGCGACGTGGTTCGAGGCGGAGTCCTCAGCCAAGACCCGCGCCGAGGCCATGGCCGGCGGCGCACCGACCCGCTCGGCCCTGGCGCTGGCGCGGCTCAGCTACGACACCCTCCTGGAGTACGGGGTCGCGGCGCGCCGAGCCGTCGAGGCGGACGCCGTCAGCTACGCGGTGGAAGCGATCGTCGAGGCCAACACCCTGCTCTCGGGGCTCGGTTTCGAGTCCGGTGGGCTGGCCGCCGCCCACGCGATCCACAACGGGCTGACCGCACTCGAGGCGACCCACAGCTACCAGCACGGCGAGAAGGTCTCCTTCGGGCTGGCATCGATGCTCGTGCTGGAGGACCGTTCGATCGAGCAGATCGACACCGTGTACGACTTCTGCCTCTCGGTCGGGTTGCCGATCACGTTGGCGGACGTGGGGCTGGCCGACGTCGACCGTGCCGACCTGCACAAGGTCGCCGAGGCCGCCTGCGCGCCCGGCGAGACCATCCACAACGAGCCGTTCCCGGTCCACCCGCCGATGGTCGTGGACGCGATGCTGGCCGCCGACGCCTACGCCCGCGAGCGGCGCAACAACTCCCCCGGGCAGATGCCGACGCCGGCAACCTGATCACCACCTCGATCCGGGCGGCGAGCGCGGAGCAGGCCGCGCGACCTGCCCGGCCGTGGCCGAGCTCGCCGGGCCCGGGCTGGAGCCGCACGCGCTCCGCCGGGAGATGGGTGCCCCTGCACTCCAGGCGCATCCAGCACCGCGCGCGTGCGGTGTCGGAAACCACCCTGACGGGTGCTCGCTTCCTCGCTTCCTCGCTTCCTCGGTTCGAGGGCTAGCTTCGAGGGCCGGCGGGATGATCTGGAGGCGGGTGTGGTGGGCGACGGGCTGCTTCGGATCGAGTACGGCCTGGCGCGGCAGCTGTGGGCGAACCCCGACGAGGATCAGCTCGACGTCTGGGACGTCCGCCTCGAGACCGGCAGCTTCATCGCTGACCTGGATGACGACGAGGACGGTGCCGTCTGGACCGCCGTCGCGCGGGCCACGCTGTTCGGGATGGACCCCGAACGGCAGGCCCTGCTCGGACAGCTGCCCTTCGACGTCGCGGACGCGCACTCCGCCGATGCGGCCTACTACTACGAGCACGTCTTCGACGCCGGCGGTCAGCTGCTGCCGGACGCAGCTGAGCAGTTCGAATGGCAGCAGGGTCGCGCCCTGATCCTGCACGATGTCCGCGTGGCCGAAGAGCATCGCCGGCAGGGCTTCGCGAGCCTGCTGGCGGCCGACGCCATCCTCACCCTCGCGCCCCACGGCACGGCCGTGTTCGCCCACCCGGGCCCGACCGACCGCAACCCCGACGAGGACGACGACATCTGGCAACTGCGCCACCAGGCCCGCAACACCCGCTTCCTCGCCCACCTGGGGTTCGTCCCGTTCCAGCATCAGCTCTGGACGCTGGACCTCTCGGCCGGTGACGCTGCCCAGACCCTCGCATACCTCCGCCGGACGGTTCGACCCTGACCAGCCAGGCTGTCCGACGTCGCGGGACCGCGGCGAGCTGTCCTGGCATGGCACCGTCGGCTGGGACCGACGTCATCGCCCCGGCGGCCCGTCGGCGACCGCCTCGAGGAGATGGCCGGGGCCGGGATGGTCGGCGAGCCGGTGCATGGCCGTCACGGGCCTGGACGCGGTCGAGAGCGTCCAGCCCGACCGTCACCTACATGCGCAACTCGGCGTGACGCAACCGTCGCAACTCGTCGCGGTTCTGCAGGAGCCGGATCGCCTCGCGGCCGACCTCGATCGCCGAGGTGTCGCGCCCACGGCGGACCTGCTCGTTGAGCAACTCGTCGGGTTCAGGGGCAAACGACACGTTCACGGACCCGACAACCCCCCCGACCACACCCCCCCAGCGCAACCCCGCGCGACGACACCCATCCTGGCGCGATCACGTCCCCACAACGCCGAGGACCGTGGCGTCCACCAGCCCGCACGGAGCTTCATCCGGTTCAACCAGCCGCAGGTGGCGCACTTGCGAGGTACCGCTGTCGAGCAACGGGTGCCGGAGCTTGCGTAGGTGGTCGCCGGCGCTGGGGCCAGCGCACCCGGACCAGCATCCGCCTGTCCAACGCCCACCCGAGCGCACCGAGCCCTGGGCCCGCGCCTTCCGAGCGCACGAGCCGCACCTGCACGCGATCCTCGTCATCCCCACCGCTGCCCGCCGAACCCTCGCCGTCGCGCTCAACGAGACGAGCTCTGCATGCGCGCCGTCCCGGGTGCCCTCTGCGGATCGCACACACGATGACTGGAGCGGGCGACGGGCTACGTCCTCGATCTCTTGGTGTCGTTGGCGTCAGCCGGGGCCGATTCCCAGCGTTGTCGGTGGGCGTCGGCGTCCTCGATGGAACGGAACCGACGGACGCCCCGCGGCGCCCGCCGCGTGTGCCCGAACGCGCGGGACTGCGATGACGCTGCGCAGGCGGCGGCGAGGCCGTCCAGCGCAGAGGCGGCGCGGGCAGGTTCCGGCATGTCCGCGATGTCGCGATAGCGCGTGACCGGCATGTCAGCGTTCTCCTTCCCGGTCGAAACCGAAGGCGCGAGCGAGCCGCTCAGCGTCGTCACGGTCGCGTAGGCGGACCGTGTCCCGCTTCATGCGATACAGGGTCGCAGGTGTGACGACTGTGATCGTCACCTCGCCCGCCCGTACCCGCTCGAACTCCAGGTCTTCGAACCCCACGGCGTCACCGAGCCGACTGACGATGTCGATCGTGTAGTCGACCCCAGGTGGTCCGTACTGCACCGCCGGGGAGTCGCCCCCCAGGTCCTCCGCGGTGATCGCTGCGATCTCTGCGTCGTCGAAGACGCTCGACAGCGCGCTCCGCAGCCGCTCGATGTTGTCCTCGTCGGGCGAGACGAACAGGTCGAGACCGCGTGTCGCCCGATCGAACCCGTGAGCGGCCATGGCCAGCCCGCCGAAGACGGCGTAGCGGACACCTTCACGTTCCAGTGCGTCGAGCACGCGGAGAACGTCATCGAGATCCATACCAGCAGGCTAGGTCCTCGCAGCCAGCGCGGCCACGCGACTCGCCAGCACGTCAGGTGGTACCGCCTCCGGCGCTGACCGCCATCAGGACAGGGAGCAGTGGCCGCGACGATCCCGCTCACCGCGGGCACCGACACCGCCCGCTGCTGGATGTCCAGACGGGCGACATCTGACAGAGGACGCTCTGCGAAGACCGGGAGGATGCAGGTTCAGGTCCGATGTTCGCCCACGGCGGTCGAGTTCTCCCAACTGCCTCTGGTACGCCTTGGCGTCCTCGTGGGGCTTGCACGACTTCGAGCGCTGCCGCCCATCTGGAAGGCGCCACATCACTCGGTAGGTGTCACCCCGACTTCCGGTGTGCTGCTGGATGCTCGCCAGGACCGCCCTGTTGCGAAGCCCGTTGCAACCACGAGCATCGTGCATCAGGAAGGTGACAGGACCCCACCAGACGGCGAGGCCCTGAGCACTCCGACGCAGAGCGGATGACGGGATTCGAACCCGCGACCTCCACCTTGGCAAGGTGG
>PWEU01000160.1 GCA_003554005.1 Nitriliruptoraceae bacterium | reverse complement strand
GCGAGGCGAGCACGATGTACGGCAACAACATCGCCGCCTTCGTCGAGCTGTTCGTGACCGACGGCGCGGTCAAGATCGACCTCGAGGACGAGGTCGTCGCCGGGGCGATGCTGACCCACGACGGCGAGGTGGTGCACGAACGCACCGCCGAGCTGCTGCAAGGAGAAGGACGATGATGGGCCCGCTGCTCGTGAGCCTGTACGTGTTCGTGCTCGCCGCCTTCCTCGGGTTCGAGCTGATCAACAAGGTGCCGCCGACGCTGCACACCCCGCTGATGTCCGGCGCGAACGCGATGTCGGGGATCACCGTCATCGGCGCGTTGACGTTGGTGACGGTCGCGAGCCCCTCGGTGGGGGTCGTGCTGGGCGTCTTGGCGCTGATCCTGGCCACGATCAACGTGGTGGGCGGGTTCCTGGTCACCGACCGCATGCTGGCGACCTTCGGAGGGCGCAAGTGACCATCACCGAGCTGACCGCCCTGCTCGCCCTCGGGTCGATCGCGCTGTTCGTGATCGGGCTCAAGCGGCTGTCCAGGGTCCGCACGGCCCGCAGCGGCAACGCGCTGATGGCCGGCGGCATGCTGCTCGCCGTGCTGATCACCCTGCTGGAGATCGGCCTGGTCGACTACCGGTGGATCATCGCCGGGCTGCTGATCGGCGGCGGGATCGGCGTCGCCATCGTCCTGCGGGCGCAGGCCACCCAGATGCCGGAGATCGTGGCCCGGTTCAACGGCTTCGGTGGCGCCGCCTCGGCGTTGGTGGCGCTGTCGCTGTTCTGGTTGGCGGTCGTGGAGGTCCCCGGCGAGCTCACCACCGTCGATGCCTTGGGGGGCACCGCCGCGGTGACGCTCGTGCTGTCGGTCCTGATCGGGACCGCCACGCTGTCGGGCAGCATCCTCGCCGAGCTCAAGCTGCGGGGCACGCTGTCGAAGGACCCGCGGGTCCCGCTGCGTACCGCCGTCATGGCCGTGCTCGTGCTGGTCGGGCTCGGCGCCGGGTTCTTCGCGATGTTCGCGATCGCCGACACCGGCGTGGCCGCCCTGGTCGTGATCGGGGTGGTCGTAGCCAGCCTGCTGGTCGGGATCGTGCTCGTGTTGCCGATCGGTGGCGCCGACATGCCCGTGGTCATCAGCCTGCTCAACTCGCTGTCCGGGCTGGCGGCCGCTGCCACCGGCTTCGCGTTGTCCAACCAGCTGCTGATCATCGCCGGCACGATCGTCGGTGCGGCCGGGCTGATCCTGACCCAGATCATGTGTGTCGCGATGAACCGCTCGCTGGTCAACGTGATCGCCGGCAGCTTCGGTGAGGCCGGGGACGTGGAGCATGGCGAGTACGGCCACGTCGTCTCCGCCGACGCGGAGTCGGCGGCGATGGTGCTGGAAGCGGCCGGCTCCGTGATCATCGTTCCCGGTTACGGCCTCGCTGCCGCCCGCGCACAGAACGCCGCCTACGACCTCGCCAGGGCGCTGATCGACCGGGGTACCCAGGTGCGCTTCGCGATCCACCCCGTGGCCGGTCGGATGCCGGGCCACATGAACGTGGTGCTCGCCGAGGCCGAGGTGCCCTACGAGCTGCTGTTCGAGATGTCGGAGATCAACCCGGAGTTCTCCCAGACCGACGTCGCCATCGTCGTCGGCGCGAACGACGTGGTCAACCCCGCGGCCAACGACACCCCCGGAAGCCCTATCGCCGGGATGCCGATCCTCGAGGTGGAGAACGCGCGGCGCGTGTTCGTGATCAAGCGGAGCCTGTCCCCGGGCTACGCCGGCATCAAGAACGCCCTGTTCGAGCGCGAGCACACGGTGATGCTGTTCGGTGACGCCAAGGAGATGCTGACCGAGCTGGCCGGTGAGGTCACCCAGGCACGATGAACGCCCGGCGGGGCGCCCCCGCTCACTAAGCTGCTGGCGAGCGGGCTGACGATGTCCCGCAGGCCGAGTGCGGGTCAGCGTTGACGCCGCAGGGGGGTGGCAGGTGAACCCGGAGAAGCCCGACCGCAACATCGCGATGGAGCTGGTCCGCGTCACCGAGGCGGCGGCGATGGCCGCGTCCCGCTGGCAGGGACGGGGCGACAAGGAGTCCGGCGACCAGGCCGCGGTGGACGCGATGCGTGCCGTGCTCGACACCGTGCCCTTCGACGGCACGGTGATCATCGGAGAGGGCGAGAAGGACGAGGCCCCGATGCTCTACAACGGCGAGCGGGTCGGGACCGGCTCCTCGCCGGCGGTCGACATCGCCGTCGACCCCGTGGAGGGCACCCGGCTCCTCGCGGAGGGACGCCCCGGGTCACTGGCCGTGATGGCCGGCGCACCGGCCGGCACGATGTTCGACCCCGGCCCCTGCGTCTACATGGAGAAGCTGGTCGTCGGCCCCGCCGCCGTCGGCGCTATCGACCTCGAGCGTCCGATCGACGAGAACCTCGCCGCGGTGGCGAAGGCGAGCGGTCGGCCGCTCGCCGACATCACCGTGGTCATGCTCGACCGGGAGCGCCACGACGAGGCGAAGCGGCGGATCCGTGAGGCCGGCTGCCGCCTGCAGCTGATCACCGACGGGGACGTGGCGGCCGGTCTGGTGGCCGCGTGGGTGGACCGCCCCCAGATCGATGTGCTGTACGGGATCGGTGGCACCCCCGAGGGCGTGATCACGGCCTGCGCCGTGAAGGCGCTCGAGGGGGAGATGCTCGGCCGGTTGTGGCCCCGGTCCGACGCCGAACGCCAGGCTGCCATCGACGGGGGCTACGACCTCGACGGCGTGCTCAACCAGGACGACCTGGTCACCGCCGACGACTGCTTCATCTCCTGCACGGGGATCACGACCAGCCAGCTGCTGCGCGGGGTCAGCTTCGATGTCCGGGGGGCGACGACCGAGTCGCTGGTGATGCGGGCGAAGTCCGGCACGGTGCGCACGATCCGTGCCCGCCACAAGCTGGAGAAGCTCCGCGGGTACGCGGCCGTGCCCTACTGAGCCGCGAGCAGGGGTCGGCCCGCGCCGCTCCCGGTGTGTGACGTGGGGGTCCTGAGCCGGCGGATCGCGGGCTCGATCAGGTCGGGGAACTCGATCGGCAGCCCGTGGCTGCCCTCCTCTATCACCACCAGCAGCGCGTCGGGCAGCATCGTGGCGAGCTCCTCGCCCACCGACCGGGGTGACCACGCGTCCGCGGTGCCGACGACGACCACCGTCGGCACGTCGATCTCGTGCAGCCACGGGGTGGGGTCGAAGTCGTGCATCCCGCGGGCCGTCCAGATGGCGGTCCGGGGATCGACCTCGCTGAGGTGCCACCGGTAGGCACGCATGCCCTCGTCGGGCGTGTGGGGTCCGAGCGCGCGGATCGCGCGGGCGACCGGGAGGGGGATCGGTAGCTCCAGCGCCCGCATGGCCACGCCGGTCAGTGCCCGGGGGAAGGCCGGCACCGTGACGGAGACCAGGGGGAACCCCGCCGCGGCGATCCTCGAACCGTAGAAGGTCAGCAACGGGGAGGCATACGGGCCGGCGACCAGCGCGAGCCGCCCCACCAGGTCCGACCGGGCGCGCCAGAGCGCCAGGGCCCCCTCCACGCCCATAGAGTGGCCGATCACCGTCGCGTCCTGGATCCCTTCGGCGTCAGCGACCGCGGCGACGTCGGCGGCGAGCAGCTCCATGGTGTAGCCGTCGGCCTGCGGTGGGAGATCGCCACCGCCGGCCTCGCTGGAGGCCCCGACGCCGCGGTAGTTCAGGATCACCACCCGGTGGTCGCGGGCGAGCGACGGCGCCAGGTCACGCCAGAAGTTGTCGGGGCACAGGTAGCCGGCGCAGAACAGGACCGGGGGAGCACCCTGCGGCCCTCGGACGGCGTAGGCCACCCGCGTGCCGTCGACGCTGGTCGCGAACCGGTCCTTCGGCCACAGGTGCCCCCCGCGGTCACGTGGTGCCGTGGTCTCCGCTCCCACCCAGGTCCTCCTCGCCTGCCCGAGGTCGCCGGCCGTGGTCGCCGGTCGCGGTCGCCACCTCGTCGGGGCGATGGCCGCCGGGGCCGGATCGGGGGCAGCGTACGTGAGCCGACGGCGTCGGCCAGTGCGGCCGGCGCGCCAGCCAGCTGACCGGGCAGCACGACGCCGGGCAGGATGTCCTGGCGGTGGCGCAGGTGACGTGAACGCGTCAGCCTCGGTTCACCTACCGTTCACCTCGGCGACAGCGTCCGGGACCGGGTCGGGCGTAACGTTCGGGCATGGAACATCATCAACTCGACACCGAGGGTCGATCCCGAACGCGGACAGGAGCGAGGGTGGCAGAGACGGGGCCAGGGGAGCTGCCTCCGACACTGCTGCATGGTGGGCTCGGCGAGCTCCGGGGGGAGTACGCGGCGTGGCTCGATGCCATCGACGATGAGCTCATGGGCGCCGCGCTGATCGTCGCGGAGGCCATGCCCCGGATCACCCGGGCCTTCCTGGCCGCCGACCGGGCGGTGCTGGACGAGGCGAGCGCATTGAGTGCCGACGTTGGGGAGCGCTGCCGGCAGGTCGAGGAGCAGGGGTTCGTGATCCTCGCGCGGGAGGCCCCCGTCTCCGGCGACCTGCGGCGACTCGTGGCGATGCTGCGGTTGGTGCACGACGCCGAACGCTCAGGGCGGCTGATGCGGCACGTGGCCGAGGGCGTCGAACGCCTCGACGCGCGGCAGCTCCCCCTGCCGCTACGCCAGCAACTCGAGGAGCTCGCGATGCGCTCGATCGAGGTCTACCACCGCGGCGTCGATGCCTGGCGCCAGCGGGACGCCCTCGCGGTGCACGAGCTCGACCGCCTCGACAGTGACGTCGACAAGCTCCGGATCGGGCTGATCTCCCTCGCACAACAGCGGCACGGCGCGCCGAGCGAGGTCATGGTGCTCGGGCTGCTCGGCCGGTACTTCGAGCGCCTCGCCGATCACGGGGTCGCCTTCGCCCAGCACGTCACCTTCGTCGTCACCGGCGAGCGGGTCGATGTCGGGCCCTGAACCCCGCCACCCGCGTCCCGGAGCTGGCTCAGTTGCCGGACAGGGCCTCCGAGGACAGCTCCCGGGTCGTCCCGGTCGCCACGAACACGGCCTGCTCGGCGACGTCGACCCCGTGGTCGGCGTAGCGCTCCAGCTGGCGGGTCAGCTGGATCATGCGGGTCGCCCACTCCAGCCGCTCCTCGCCCTCCGCGGCCAGGCGGACCAGGCGCTGGAAGATGCCGGCGTTGAGCCGGTCGACGGAGTCGTCGAGCCGGCTGGCCGCGACGGCCGCCTCGGCGTCGGGCTGGACGAAGGCTGCCGTTGCCTGGCGTCCGACCGCCCGGGCCAGCTCTCCCATCTCGATCAGCTGCTCGAGCAGGTCACGGTCGGGTTCCTGGCCATGGACCCGCTGGACCGTACGCGCGACACCGACGGCGTAGTCGGCCATGCGTTCGGCGTGGAGGCTGACGTGCAGCAGGCCGGTCAACAGCCGGAGATCGCGGCCCACGGGACCGTGCAGCGCGACCGTGGCCAGCACGCCGTTCTGGATCTGCTCGTAGGCCAGGTCCTGCGCACGGTCGGCGTCGATGACGGCGTCGGCGGCGGCCAGGTCATCGTCCTGGAGCGCCTGCAGGGCGCGGCCCATCATCTCGTCGGCGCGACCTGCCATGGTCACGACCGTGGTGCTCAGCTGATCGATCTGTCGGTCGAGTTCGTCACGCATCGCGCACCTCCCGCCGCACTATAACCACGCCAGAGGGTCGAACCATGCCGAAGCTGCTGCTGGTCGAGGACGAGAAGTCCATCGCCGAGGGGTTGGCCATCACCCTGGAGGCCGAGGGCTTCCAGGTCGCCTGGGTCAAGGACGGCCTCGACGCGATCCCGGCCTGGGAGCGGATCCGGCCCGACCTGGTGGTGCTCGACCTCATGCTGCCCGGCATGAGCGGCACGGAGATCTGCCGGGCGCTGCGCAGCCGGTCGGATGTCCCCATCATCATGCTCACGGCCCGGGAAGCCGAGGTCGACCGCGTCGTCGGACTGGAGCTCGGCGCCGACGACTACGTCACCAAACCGTTCTCCACCCGGGAGCTGGTCGCTCGCATCAAGGCGGGGCTGCGCCGGGCGCCCCTGGCCGAGCAGCTCGAGGACGAGGTCCCGGTGGAGGCCTCGGGCGTTCGAGTGGACCGTGTGCGTCACGAGGTGGAGGTCGAAGGGTCCCGGGTGGACCTGCCGCCCAAGGAGTTCGAGCTGCTGGCCTACCTCCTCGAGCACGCCGGACGCGTCCTGACCCGCGGCCAGCTGATCGACGCGATCTGGGGTAGCGACTACGTCGGCGACACCAAGACCCTCGATGTCCACATCCGGCGGCTCAGGACCCGCATCGAGCCCGATCCCCACGCGCCCGTCAGGATCCAGACCGTCCGGGGGGTCGGCTACCGGTTCGCGGACCGGTGAACCTCCCGCAGGCGCTGGCGATCTCGCTCGCCGCGGTCGCGGGGCTGGCCGCGGGGCTCCTCCTCCCGATCGGGGTCGCGGCGTCGGCCACCGTCGTCGCGGTGGCTGCGGCTGTCCTCGCTGCCGAGACCGCGGAGCGGCGACGCATCCGGCGTCTCACCCTCCAGGTCAACACCTGGCTCGGTGGCGCGGAGCCGGAACCGCTGGTGCTGCCCGGTGCCGCCCCGTGGCGGGAGCTCGCGGTGGCGCTGCAGGCGCTGCGTGGGTCCTACCTGCGCCGGGGGGCCCGGCTGGACCGTGAGCGACCGTGGCGACGGGAGCTCGTCGACTCCCTGGTCCAGCCCGCGCTGCTGTTCGATTCCGATGCCCGGTTGCAGGCCGCCAACGACGCCGCCCGGTCGCTGCTGTCCATCCCCATCGACATCGGTCCAGCCACCGTCCTCCAGACCATCGGGAGTCCGGGTATCGCCGATGCGGTGCGGGCGGCGCGCGGCAGCGAGGACCCCGTCAGCATCGACGTGGAGCACAACGGTCACGATCTCAGGGCCATGGTCTCGCGGGTGGGTGAGGAGACGCTGGTGGTCATCGCCGACCGGACCCGCGAGCGGCGGGTGGAGGAGCTGCGGCGCAACTTCGTCGTCAACGCCTCCCATGAGCTCAAGACGCCCGTGACCAGCATCCAGACCCTGGCCGAGGCCCTGGCCGTGACGGTGCGCAACGATCCGGAACGCACGACCACGCTGGTCTCGCGGCTGGGGATCGAGGCCGAGCGGCTGGCCCGGCTGCTCCACGACCTGCTCGACCTGCGGCGCCTGGAGGAGCGTGGGCCGCTGGAGCGCATCCCGGTCGATCTCGCGGAGGTGGTCCGCGCGACCATCGCCGAGCTGATCCCGAAGGCCGACCAGCTGGGGGTGACCGTCGAGCTCGACGCCCCCGAGCACGCCGTGGTCGCCGGGGTCCCCGGTGACCTCGGGGTGATCGCCAAGAACCTCATCGGCAACGCCGTGCAGTACAACCGGGCCGGGGGTGAGGTCCGGGTGTCGCTCACCGCCCGCGACGGGCGGCAGGTGCTCCAGGTCACCGACACCGGCCTCGGGATCCCGCAGCAGGACCTCCAGCGGGTCTTCGAACGCTTCTATCGCGTCGACACGGCCAGGTCCCGCGAGACCGGGGGCACGGGCCTCGGGCTCTCGATCGTCCGTCACGCGGTCGACCGCCACGGGGGCAGCATCCGGGTCGACAGCCTGCTCGGCGAGGGCAGCACCTTCACGGTGACCCTGCCGGTCGAACCACCGCGCTGACAGGACCCGTGACGCGGGTAGCGTGCCGGACCGGACCGAGGAGGATGTGCGGTGGCGGAGCGGGTGCCGGTCGGCGACGAGATGGTGGAGGGCCTGCCAGCGGGGCTGACCCGTGAGCGTGGCAAGACCCTGCGGGCCCCGGTGGTCCTCGACCTGCTCGCCGACGAGCTCCCCGACGCCACCATCGCGCTGGCGTTCACCGACCGGTGGGAGCTGCTGGTGGCGACGATGCTGTCGGCCCAGTCGACCGACGTGAAGGTCAACGAGGTCACGGCCGTGCTGTTCCGCGAGCTGCCCGACCCGGAGGCGGTCGCCGCCGCGCCGCTGGAGCGGATCGAGGAGCTGCTCGGCTCGCTCGGGTTGTTCCGGCAGAAGGCCAGGAACCTCAAGGCCACCGCGGCCCTGGTCCTGGAGCGGCACGGTGGCGAGGTGCCGGGCACCATGGCGGAGCTCATGGCCCTGCCCGGGGTGGCCCGCAAGACCGCCAACGTCGTGCTCTCCAACGGGTTCGGGCGGCACGAGGGGGTGGTGGTCGACACCCACGTGGCGCGGTTGGCGCGACGTTTGAGGTTCACCCGCGAGCAGGACCCGACGCGCATCGAGCGCGATCTGGTGCGGCTGTTCCCCCGGGAGCGCTGGCTGGAGGTGTCCGACCTGCTGATCCACCACGGGCGGCGGACCTGCACCGCCCGTCGGCCGCGCTGCGAGGCCTGCGTGATCGAGCCGTTGTGCCCGTCCTCCCAGGAGGCGGGGCTCACCGACAAGCGCTGACCTTCACCGCCGCCGGACCTGCCAGGCCCACAGGCTGGCGCCTGCGGCCAGCAGCGACAGCACGACCGCGATCACCGCCTGGAGGGTGTGCAGCGGGGCCTCCAGCTGCAGGGGGCCGGCCAGCGTCTCGAGCTCGGTGGCCCGCAGCGTGATGCCGCCGCCGTCGTCGGGGTCGGCCCGAAGGATCGTGCCGCGCAGCAGGACCACGTCGCCGCGCAGCAGCGGCCGCCCGGGTGCAGCGATGCGGTCCGCAAGGTCACCTTCCAGCCACACCGACAGTCCGGTGTTGAAGCCGGCGCGCTCTCGGTGGCCGACGACGGGGCCGGTCACCAGGGCGTACTCGTCGTCGTTGACCTGGGCCCACGCCCCCCCGCGGCGAGGTAGTAGCTCGCCCACCACCTCGCCGACGTAGGTCACTTCCTTCCCGTCGTAGGCGCTCGGACACAGGTACACCTGGGTCGAGCTGATCCGCCCGCCCGACGGGAACCCCTCCTCGACGCGTTCGATGGCGGCCTGGGACTCCAGCCGCTGCCGGATGTCGTCGATCGGTGCCTCGTCGACGAACCGGCGGCAGGTCGGCTCGTCGTCGAGTGCCAGCGGGGGCACCCCCTGGACGGCGTTGCCCGACGGATCGAGCTGGGGGTGCAGCGACTCGAGCCAGACCACGCCGGCCAGGAGCAGGACGAGGACGGCGACCGCACCGACCAGCAGCCGCCGGGTAGGCGGGCGCGAGCGTTCGGAGTGGGAACCGGTCATGCCCGTGCCCGTCCGCGTGCCAGCGAGAACAGGTAGCCGAGCAGCGCGAAGGCGGCGACGAACTCGAGTCGGCCGAGCCACATCTGCAGGATGTAGACCAGCGCCAGTCCGTCGGGCATGCCCGGGTTCACCACCCCGATCGAGACCCCGATGTTCGAACCGACCGACACGGCCTCGAAGATGGCCTGGGTCAGGTCGAGCTCACCGTAGGCCAGCGCGGTGGTGATGCCGAGGAGGTAGCTGGCGATGAACAGCAGTAGCACGGTGGTCGCTGCTCGCGCGTTCTCGTCGCGCAGCACCTGGCGTTTGCCGGCGTGGTAGGTGGTGACCACGAGCGCGGACTCGGGGAGCAGGATGCGCCGGATCTCGTGGGTCAGGGACTTGAAGGTGATGCCCCCCCTGAGCGCCTTGATGCCACCGGCGGTGGAGGAGGCCATGCCACCCATCGCCATCGCGCCGACGATCGCGGCGGGCGCCAGCAGGCCCCAGTCGTAGAGGTAGGTGTCGCCGACGTTGACCTGGTGGCCGGTGCTGGAGGCCGCTGACACCATCGTGAACAGGCCCTTGCGCAGCAGCGCCTCGACGGTGTCGTAGGAGCCGGCGCGCACCAGCCCGACGCACAGCAGCGCGAACAGCAGGCTGGTGGTGACCGTCAGCGTGCGGGTCTCGAGGTGGCGGAGCACGTCGCGGGGGTCGCCCCGCCACAGCGCCAGGTGGAGGCCGAACGACAGCGTGCCGGCCACCATGATCAGCCCGACGAGCAGCTCGACCGTGGCCGAGTGGTAGTAGATGATCGAGGACTGCATCACCGAGAAGCCGCCGGTGGCGAAGGAGGCGAAGAACAGGTTCACCCCGTGGTAGACGGCCCGGGGGAAGGTGAACCCGGTGGCCACGAGCGCGATCACCAGGGCGGTGGTGCCCACGACGAACAGCGTCGAGGCGACCTGGAAGATGAACCGGGCGGTGCGGATGATGTTCGGCAGGACCCGTTCGTCCCGGCCCTCGGAGGCGTAGAGGGTGGTGATGCGGGCCCCGCCGGCGGCGAACACCGACAGCACCACGATGATGATCCCGAGCCCACCGGCGATCTGCAGCAGGTGGCGGAACAGGTCCTCGGACACCGGGGGGTGGTCGAGGTCGTGGATCACCGCCATCCCCGTGGTGGTCAGCGCCGACATCGACTCGAACAGCGCGTGCACGGGGTCGGTGAACCGTCCCGACAGCAACATCGGGACCGCGGTCGCGATCGGTCCGAGCAGCCACGCCAGGGCGACGATCACCATGCCGTGGGCCCAGCTGAGTGGCTGCCGGGTGGCCAGCAGGCCGTCGCTGAGCGCCCACGCGATGATCGCGATGGCGGCACCGATCGCGAACGCGCTGGCGGAGTTCCACTCACCGAGCGTCAGCGCCGTCACCAGGGGGATGAGCTGGAGCAGCCCGAGTCCGAGCAGGACCTTGCCGAGGTAGTAGCCGATCAGCTTGATGTCGTCGGCATCGGGGCGCAGGATCGCGGTCACGGGACCGCCACCAGGGCGGCCGTGGCGATGAGGGTGGCCACCACCAGCACCGCGCCTCCGAGCAGGACGACGTAGCCCACCCCGCGGGCGCGCTCACGCCAGAACCCGGGGATCGCCCGCCGGCTCATCGTCGACGTCCGAGGAGCACGCTGGTCAGGCGGGCCTCGAGCTCCGGGGTGGTCAGGGCCACCACCTCATCGCCGGGCGAGATCTCGGTCGAGCCCTGGGGGATCACGGTCTCGTTGCCGCGGAACACCGCGACGACGATGGACTCGGCCGGCAGGTCGAGATCGGCCAGGGGGCGGGGCTCGGGGGCGTCGGGCCCCTCGGGGATCCGCAGTTCCACGAGCTGGACCCGGCCGCCCTTGAGGCTCGTGAGGGGGATCAACTCCCCGACGGAGAACTCGTTCTCGAGCAGCTCGGAGATCAACCGGGTCGAGGACACGGGCTCGATCCCGAGCGTCTCGAAGATCTCCACGTTCTTCGGCGTGGTCCCCCGGCTGATGGCGCGGCGGACCCCGAACTCGATCTTCGCCAGCTGACAGGCCACGAGGTTGTCATCGTCCTCGTGGGTGGTGGCCACGAAGGCGTCCGCGCGGTCGGTGTGGGCCTGCTCGAGGTAGCGCACGTCGCAGGCGTCCCCCTCGATCACCAGCACGTCGGTGTCCACCACCAGCTGCTCGCACCGGTTCGCGATGCGCTCGATGACGGTCACCTCGTGGCCGTTGTCGTACAGGTCACGGGCGATGTGCCGACCGATGCGTCCGCCACCCACGATCACGACGTACACGTCTCAGGCCTCCCGGGCACGGTCGCGGTCGAAGGGCTCGCGCACCAGCTCCGCGACGCGACGCGCGGCGGCCGGCTTCATGGCGGCCGTCACGATGTCGTCCCGCTCCAGCCGGTCGGTGCGGTCGGGGATGAAGGTCCGTGGTCCGCGGCGCACCGCGGCGATGCGCAGCATGCCGTCGAGCTCGAACTCCTCCACCGTCATCGCGTGCCCACCGGTGTCGATCTCCAGGTCGACCATGGCGATGTCGGTGTCGGGGAAGTGCACGTGGAGGGGATAGCTCTCCTCCTGGAACTCGTTGAGGAACAGCTTCGCGATCACCCCGGTGGAGGACACGTAGCGCACACCGAGCTTGCGGTACACCTCCTCGCGGTCGGGGTTGAACAGCCGCGCGATCGTGCGCTCGACGTCGTAGAGGTGGGTGGCGATCTCGACCGCCATGAGGTTCGCGTTGTCGGAGCGGGTCACCGCGATGAGGCCGTCGGCCCGGTCCACCCCCGCCTGCTCGAGCACATCCCGATCGGTGCAGTCACCGATGACCGTGTCGCCGTTGAACCCGCTGCCGAGCCGATCGAAGGCGAGTGGGTCGCTGTCGATCACGACCACGTCGGTGTTCCGGTCGGCGGAGAGCTGCTCCGCGATCTCCGCACCGAGGCGGCCGCAACCGCCGATGATGATGTGCACGTCACCCTCGCCGCGCCGGGCGGGCCGCGGCGACGTCACCGCACCTGGTGGGGCGGGGTCGAAGCGTCCGGCGCGCGCGGACCCGGTCGTTGGTTGACCGGGCCCGGCCGTCAGTATGCCCGAGCCGGGAGGTGACCTGCAGGACCTCGGTACCATCGCGCCATGGCTCCCCACTCGCTCCTGCTCGCTGCACCCCGCGGTTTCTGCGCCGGGGTCGACCGCGCCGTGCTCATCGTGGAGAAGGCGCTGGAAGCCTTCGGGGCTCCGGTGTACGTCCGCCACGAGATCGTGCACAACACCCACGTGGTGGAGAGTCTGCGCCGCAAGGGTGCGGTGTTCGTCGAGGACGAGACCGAGGGGCCCGAGGGGGCGGTCATCGTCTTCTCCGCCCATGGCAGCCCCCCCGAGGCCTTCGAGAACTCGAAGAAGCTCGATCACACCCTCATCGACGCCACCTGCCCCCTGGTGACCAAGGTCCACCAGGAGGCCCGCCGCTACGCCCGCGACGCGATGGACATCGTCATGATCGGTCACGCCGGCCACCAGGAGGTGATCGGGACCACCGGGCAGGCGCGGGACCGGATCCACCTCGTGGAGACGGCCGAGGACGTCGACCAGCTCGCGTTCGACGACGACGGCCAGGTGACCTACATCACCCAGACGACCCTGTCCATGGACGAGACCGCGGACGTCGTGGCCCGCCTGAACCAGCGGTTCCCCGGGCTCAAGCAGCCCAAGAGCGACGACATCTGCTATGCGACCCAGAACCGCCAGGACGCGGTGAAGCAGCTCGCCACCCGGTGCGACCTCGTCCTCGTCGTTGGGTCCCAGACCTCCTCGAACTCCAAGCGGCTGGTCGAGGTCAGCCAGGACCGGTCGGTCCCGGCCCACCTGATCGACGATGCCTCGGAGATCGATGAGTCGTGGTTCGAAGGGGTCGGCACCGTCGGGCTCACCTCGGGGGCCTCCGCGCCGGAGGTGCTGGTCGAGGAGGTCATCGACTGGTTCAAGGCGCGAGGGCTCACCACGGTCGACACCGTGATGGTCGTCGATGAGGACGTGGAGTTCTCCATGCCTGCCAACCTGGCCCGTCGTCTCGCGGAGCAGCGCGGCGCCGGCTGACACCTCGGCTTGCGGTCACCCGTCGTCGAGTGGCCGGTCGTCGCCATCGTCCGGTCGCGAGCCGACGTAGGCCTCCCACAGTGGGCCGGCCAGCACCCCGGTCTGCCAGGCCCGCAGCCCGGTGAGGGCGCACAGCTCCTGACCGTCCCGGGGCGTCCCGGCGACCGCCGCCCACAGCACCTTCGACGGGCACAGCACCCCGGCGTCGAGCCCGTGCTCCTCGGCGACGGCCGCCCGGCGGGCACGCAGGGCATCGAAGGCGGCGCGCTCGTCGTCGGTGAGGCGGGCGCTGTGGGGCCGAGCGATCGGCTCGGCCTCCAGGCCGGCCTCGACGGCCGCGAACAGCGGCGCCACGTGCTCCCGCAGCAGCCCCCGGCGCCGCGGGCTGCGTCGGACCAGCTGCGCCTCGGTCCGTGGCGGGTCCACCGCCAGATCGCGCAGCACGTCGTCGTGGAGGAGGAGGTTGGGGGCGATGTCGTGGGCACGGGCCGCGGCTTCCCGTGCCTGCCACAGGGCCTGCAGCAGGGCCCGCTGCTGCGGATCGAGCCGACCGGCACCCTTGACCCGCGTCCAGTCACGGTGGTCGGTCGTGGCGTCAGCGAGCGTCGCCGCGAGCTCCTCCTCGTACCAGCTGATCCGTCCGCTCGCCTCCAGTCGCGTCGCGAGCTGTGCCCACAGGGCCGGCAGGTGCACCACGTCGCCCGCAGCGTAGGCCGCCATCTGACCGGGGAGCGGCCGTTGCTCCCAATCAGCGCGCTGGAACGACTCCTTCTCGCTGGTCAGCGACACCCCGAGGACCTCTGTCAGCAGCTTCGACAGCCCGGTCGGCAACCCGAGCATCGCCGCGGCGATCGCGGTGTCGGCGATGCGGTCGGGGTGGACGCCGAGCCGTGCCAGCGGCTCCAGGTCGTTCTCCACGGCGTGCAGGACGGCGAGGTGGTCGCCGTCGAGCAGCGCATCGAGCTCCGGCAGGGCGGTCAGCCGCACGGCGTCCAGCAGGACGCAGTGCTCCTCGGCGCCGATCTGGACCAGCGCCGCCCGCCGGAAGTAGCGGTCGGCGTCGGCCCGCTCCACGTCGACCCCGACCACCTCGCTGTCGATCGCCTCCAGCGCCTCCCGGACACGGGTGGCGTCGTCGACGAAGCTGATGGACGGCGTGGCCCCGGGGGCGATCAGGTCCTGGGCAACCACGCGGTCGATCCGGTTCGCTCGGGGGCGTCCGCAGGCTAGCGCCGCCACCGATCCCGTCCAGGAGCGATCATGAGCCCGACCCCGCCGGCGCCGTTGACCCTGCTGTGCGTCCACCCCCACCCCGACGACGAGTCGATCGCCTGCGGTGGCGTGCTCGCCCGGGCCGCCGACGCCGGCATCCGGACGGTGGTCGTGACCTGCACCGCCGGTGAGGAGGGGGAGAACCTGGCCGGTATCCACCTCGGGGCTGAGGACCTGGTGTCCCATCGGCGCCGCGAGCTCGCGGCGGCCCTGGCCGAACTGGGGGTCGACCAGCACCACCAGCTCGGCTACCGCGACAGCGGCATGCTGGGGAGCCCGGGCAACCAGCACCCCGACAGCTTCCACGCCGCCGACCCGGCGATGGCGGCGCGCAAGCTCGCGACGATCCTCCGGGCGGAACGCCCTCAGGTCGTGGTGTCGGACGACGAGCAGGGCACCTACGGACACCCCGACCACGTCAAGGCGCACCAGGTCACGGTCCGCGCCGTCGTGTTGGCAGCCGACGCCGCCGCCCCCCTCCCCGCAGCGCCCTGGCAGGTCGTCAAGCGCTACAGCCACACCCTGGCCAAGGGCCGGCTGCTGGCGGCACACCGGGCCCTGCTGGCCGCCGGCCTGGCCTCACCGTTCGGCGATGCGGCCTTCGGAGGGGTGGAGGACCTGCCCCTCGGCACACCCGACGCACGGATCACCACCGAGGTCGACGTCGGGCCGTGGCTGGCGCGCAAGCGAGCTGCCATGGCCGCCCATCGCAGCCAGATCGGGGCAGACTCGTTCTTCCTCAACACCCCCGAAGAGCTCGCCGCCTCGCTGTTCGCCACGGAGCAGTTCATCCTGGAGTCGGGGGTGCTGGGTGGGGAGGAGCGGCCCGAGCCCGACCTCTTCGCCGGGCTGGTGACCGCGCCGCCGCAACCACCCCGGGCCGTCGGCCAGTAGCGTGGGGGGGGAACCAACGACGTGTGAGGTCATGACCATCGAGCAGCGCCAGGACCTGACCGAGCCGAGGGTCCCTGCGACCCCCGGCGACAGCGACGTGACCGACCCCACGCCGGTGACGTTCCGTGCCGCCATGGGCTCGTTCCTCAGCGGTGTCGCCGTCATGACCACCGAGGCCCATGGCGTGCCCCACGGCATGACGGCCAACGCCGTCAGCTCGGTGTCGCTGACCCCGCCACT
>PWEU01000202.1 GCA_003554005.1 Nitriliruptoraceae bacterium | reverse complement strand
CGCCGCTCTCGCGGTCCACGCCGCTCTCGCGAGTCGATGTTGGAGGCCGGCTGGGGTGGTCGTGCGGCCAGGTCGGGTCGAGTGGCGCCGCGGCGCGGTCTGGGGCACCCTCGGGACGGTCGCTGGGTCCCGTGACGCTTCGACGCACACCCAGGCGGCGAGCATCTTCGTGCCGCGCCCCATCGCGGTCGCAGGAACCGTCTCCCCGTATCGCGGCGAACGCGACGCCGCGCCACCGTTCCAAGGTGCCCACCCGCGCACCGAGAGCTCCCGAGGTCTGCCCGTGCGTCGAGCGCTGCCGTTCCTGGCCGCCACCCTGGTGGGGGGCCTCGCCCTTGCCCTACCCGTCGGCGGGTCGCTACCGCTCGCCGGGCTGGCTCCGACACCTGCCAGCGCGAACGTCCAGGGACTCGAGGGCGCCCGCGAGCGTGTGGCCGGCTTGCAGGGCGACCTCGCGGCTGCCACCGCTGCCTACGAGCAGACCTG
This sequence comes from Nitriliruptoraceae bacterium, assembly GCA_003554005.1. GTDB lineage: Bacteria > Actinomycetota > Nitriliruptoria > Nitriliruptorales > Nitriliruptoraceae > T1Sed10-7. The sequence continues at coordinate 3,176 of PWEU01000202.1, read as the reverse complement.
GGCCGAGGTCGAGGCTGTCCGGGTCGAGCTCGAGGGGTTGGAGACGAGGGCAGTCGAGCTCGAGGCCGAGGCCGCCACCACCGAGGTCCGGCTCGCCGATCGCGCCCGCTCGGTGTTCAAGCACGGCAGCACCTTGCAGCTCGAGCAGCTGTTCGCTGCCGGTAGCCCGACCGAGGCGCTCGAGCGTGCGGCCCTGGCAGGCATCGTGCACGAGCGTGAGACCGCCGGCCTCGAGGAGGCGATCGCGGCACGCACCGCCCTGGATCAGACCGTCGTGCTCATCGAACAGCGGCAGGCCGAGCTCGAACAGTTGACCGAGCGGCTCGCTGCCCAGCAGGTGGCGCTGGATGGCGAGTTGGCGGACGCGGAGGCCACGGTGGTCTCCCTCGAGGCGACCGCGGCCCGCCAGCGAACGATCGATCGCGGGGCGCAGCAGGGGGTGTACGCGTGCCCCCTGGATCGGCATCTCACCCACTTCGTCGACTCCTGGGGCTTCCCGCGCTCCGGTGGTCGCAGCCACAAGGGCACCGACATCATGGGGCCGATGGGGGCTCCGGTGTACGCCTTCACGAGCGGCGTGATATCCCGTCACTCCAACAGCCGGCTCGGGGGGATCTCGCTGTATCTGCGCGGTGACGACGGCAGCACCTACTTCTACACCCACCTGCAGGGCTACGCCCCTGGCGGTGCCGTCGGCAACCAGGTGCAGGCGGGTGACCACATCGCCTACAACGGCGACACCGGTAACGCTCGGGGTGGTCCGCCGCACATCCACTTCGAGCGGCACCCGGGCGGCGGCTCGGCGGTGAACCCGTACCCCTACCTCGCTGCGGCCTGCTTCTGACCGCACCTCCCCAGCGCTGGGTGGAGGGCTGCGTGGGCCGCGGATCGCCACGGGGGCTGCGGGGGCTGCGGGGGCTGCGGATCGCCACGGGGGCTGCGGGGGCTGCGTGGGCTGCGGATCGCCACGGGGGGCGCGGATCGCAACGATCCGACCGTGATCGGGTCGATCGGTTGCGATCCCAGCCCTGCGGGGGACCGTGTGTGGGCTGCGTGGGCCGCGGATCGCCACGGGGGCCACGGATCGCCACGGGGGCCACGGGGGCCGCGGGGGCCGCGGATCGCCACGGGGGGCGCGGATCGCCACGGGGGCCGCGGATCGCAACGATCCGACCGTGATCGGGTCGATCGGTTGCGATCCCAGCCCTGCGGGGGACCGTGTGTGGGCTGCGTGGGCCGCGGATCGCCACGGGCACCGGCACCGGCACCGGCACCGAAATCGGCACTGGCACCAACGGTCACGGTGGCTGCCAGCAGCAGCGCCGGCACCGGCACCGGCGGCAACGCCGCCCGCCGGGACACGCGAGGGCCCACCTAGGCTCCGGGCACCCACCCGGAGGTCGGCGCCATGCCCCAGCGCACCATCATCGAGCCCTTCCGCATCAAGTCGGTGGAGCCCCTGCGGTTCACCACCCGCGCGGAGCGTGAGCAGGCCCTGTCCGCCGCCGGCTACAACCTGTTCACCCTCCACGCCGATGATGTGCTGATCGACCTGCTCACCGACTCCGGCACCGGGGCGATGTCCTCGGAGCAGTGGGCGGCGATCATGCGCGGCGACGAGTCCTACGCCGGCGCGCGCTCCTTCGACCGCTTCCACGCCGTGGTCAGCGACCTCACCGGCTTCGAGCACATCATCCCGACCCACCAGGGCCGCGCGGCCGAACGCATCCTGTTCGGAGCGATGGTCAGCGACGACGACGTGGTCCCCAACAACACCCACTTCGACACCACGCGCGCCAACGTGGAGTACCAGGGCGCCGAGGCCCGTGACCTGGTCTGTCCCGAGGGCCGCGATCTGCAGCTCGACGCCCCCTTCAAGGGCAACATCGACCTCGACGCCCTCGAACGGACCCTGGCTGAGGAGGGGGAGCGGGTCCCGCTCGTGCTGGTCACCATCACCAACAACTCCGGTGGAGGCCAGCCCGTCAGCCTCGAGAACCTGCGCGGGGTCCGTGCCCTGTGCGATCGCTACGACAAGCCGCTGATCCTCGACGCCTGCCGGTTCGCGGAGAACGCCTGGTTCGTTCGCGAACGCGAGGCCGGCCAGCAGGAGCGCACCCCCCGCGAGATCGCCGAGGAGGCGTTCCGTCTCGCCGACGGCTGCACCATCAGCCTCAAGAAGGACGGCCTGGCCAACATCGGTGGACTGCTCGCCCTCAACGACGCCGAGGTGGCGGCACGCTGCCGGGACGACCTGATCCTGACCGAGGGGTTCCCGACCTACGGCGGACTGGCCGGCCGCGACCTCGATGCGCTGGCGGTCGGCCTCACCGAGGTCACCGAACCCGACTACCTGCGCTACCGGGTCCGCACCGCCGCCTACCTCGCCGAGAAGGCGTGGGCCGCCGGGGTGCCCACGGTCCGCCCACCGGGTGGGCACGCCGTCTACCTCGATGCCGGCGCACTGCTCTCCCACCTGCCCCAGACCTCGTTGCCGGCCCAGGCCCTGGCCTGCGAGCTCTACCTCGAAGGGGGGATCAGGGGCGTGGAGATCGGCACGCTGATGTTCGGGCGGCCGGGGGTGGACGGCGCCCCCGACGAGGTGGCACCCCACGAGCTGGTCCGCCTCGCCCTCCCGCGGCGCACCTACACCCAGTCCCACGTCGACTACGTCGGCGAGGTGATCACCGCCGTCGCCGCCCGCGCGGACGAGATCCCCGGCTACCGCATCGTCGAGCAGCCGAGGTGGCTGAGGCACTTCACGGCGCGGCTCGAACCGCTCGTCGACTGACCGCCACGCCCAACGCCAGCGGGCGTCGCTGGACCTCCCGGTGTGTGCGTCCCTACCGTCGGGCCCGGCGCCCTCCGTGCAGCACGGGCACCATCCTGGGCCTGCGGCGGCTCTCCGCCGCCGCACCGTCACCGTCCACAACCGGAGCCGTCGTGAACCTCGCGCTGCCTGCCGCCCTCCTCGCTGGCTGTCTGATCGCCGTGCAGTCCGCCATCATCGGTGCTGCTGGTGAGCGACTCCACCCGCTGGTGGCGTCGACCTGGGTGCACGTCGGCGGGCTCGCGCTCGGGGTGTTGATCCTCTCGTTGAGCCCGCGGCTGGGTTTCCAGCTCGCGGTCGTACGGGAGGTGCCGTGGGTGTTGCTCGGCGGGGTGGCCGGGCTGCT
>PWEU01000179.1 GCA_003554005.1 Nitriliruptoraceae bacterium | reverse complement strand
GCAATAGTCGGTTGGACGGATCTGGACGGCAACCCGGTCCGGGCGGTGGCAGCGCGAGCCGCTCCCGGGTCTGGGAGCTGGCGATTGGCGGCTGTTGGGTGGTCACGCAGTTCATGCTCACGGTCGATGTCGGGTAGTCGCAGCGTGCCGGGAGTTGCCGTGCTTCGCAGGACGTTCTCGCGACCCGCCCGAACGGCGTACACCGAACGGGTGGACTTGATCCGATCGGTGACGTTGCATGCGCTTCTCGAGCGGGCCGCGACTCCGATCGCCGGTTCCCGTCGCCGGCACCCGCTCGCACTAGCAGTCGCGTCGACGGCCTACCAGACAATAGTGTGATACAGTTACTTGATGGGGATCAGGGACAGCGCCCGCCGCCACGGGATCTCCGACTCGGACATCCGGCACGCCATCGACAACGCGGTGGCAGTCGGTCCAGTTGAAACCAACGTCCACCACATCGATGGTGTGCTGTACATCGGCCCCGACCGCACGGGCCGCATGCTGGAGGTCATCACGGTTGATGACCTCGATGATGGCGAGGTAGTCATCCATTCGATGAAGCTCCGCAAGGCCTATGAGCGCTACCTCCCGAGGGAGGACAGACCATGAACGAGTCCAGGAAGCGACGCACCAGCGTCAAGGTCACTGACGAGCTGGCGGAACGACTGGCTGATGACGCCGAAGCTGGGTATCCGCCTGAGCAGGTCTACGTGCGCCCGACCGGGCGAGGGCGTCCGCGTCTGGCGAAGGGGGAGGGGCCATCCCCCACGGTCAACGCCCGGCTCGATGATGACCTCGCGAACCTTCTAGAGCGGCGCGCTGACCGCGAGGGTGTGCACAAGTCCGACATCGTCCGAAAGGCGTTGCGGGCCTACCTCGTCTGAGCAGCTCCCCTCCTACCCCCGCTTCTGGTTGTTGGGCGCCACGTGAGGTGAGGACCGTAGGGCTGCGGTCGGCGCCGTGGCGACACGGGCGAGTGACAGCAACGGCGCAGTCCACCAGTCGTCTTACGACGTGGGTGTCCTGCCCCTGTCGGTCCTTCGCCGCGGGGACCGCCGTCCCGAAAGCGAGACTGCGGCTCCTACGCTTGAGAGTCGTGGGGGAGAGGGTCGGTGGAGCGGTACCCGTGTGGCCGGTCAGGCGGCGGGGTCCATGACCCGGCCGACGAACAGGACGGCGCCGGTGGGTCGGTGGCGGATGAGGTAGAGGAACGGCCGGTCGGCGCGGACCGTGACATCCGGCTGGGGCGGGCCGCTCTCCTCGAACCCGAGGGCGGTCGCGGCGGCGGCGACGGTGCCGACCTCGTCCACGGCGATGTCGGCGGCGTGGATGGCCTGCTCGAGGGTGATGCCCGGTGCGATGCCCTCGAAGCCGGGGACGCCGAACAGGTCGGTGGCGCCGAGCTGGCCCTCGAAGGTGTCGCGCAGGTCGAGGTTGGTGCTGCTCTCGAACCGCGGGAGGTACAGCTCGACCGACCCGGACGTGGCGACGCCGTCGATCTCGGCGACCAGGCCGGTCGACAGCCGGGCTTCGACCTCCTCGTAGCGTCCGGCCTCGGGGACGATGACCAGCATCGACAGCTCCTCGCCCTGGTACGGCAGCTCGGTCGCGGCGTAGGCGTCGGTCGCGATGGCCGGACCGGTCAGTTCGAGCTCGTGCATCAGCGGCACCGTGACCGTGGAACCACCCAGGCGGGTGAACGGGGCGTCTTCGGTCGGGTACTTGCCGAAGGGGCGTGCCCAGTCGGCCTCGAGGTACAGGGCGTTGACCAGCACCAGCACCGAGTTGTCGTTCAGGAAGCCGGCCGGGAGCAGATCAGGGATGAGGTCCTCGGTGCGCTCCGCAACCCAGGCGTTGATCCGTTCGCGGGACGCCTCGCTGTCTGCTTGCAGCGGCAGCGGCTCGATGCCCGCACCGAACCAGCGGCCCAGCAGCTCGTCGTAGCCCTCCACCGTCTCGAAGGAGACGTCGGGGAACTTCCGGTTCGTCAGCCGCACGATCGGACCGTCGCCGCCCTCCGTCGTCACCGACTGCTCCAGGGCGTTGAACGCCGCCCACCGGTCCTCGCCCTGCGCGGGCAAGCCGAACAGCTCGGTCAACGCCTCAGCGGTGGCGCCGCTCGCGCCCGCGTCGGCCATGCCGAACGCGACACCGATCGACAACGGCGAGACCACCAGATCATCCGCCGTGCCCTGCGACGCGGCATCGAAGATCCGGTAGCCGACATCGTTGAGCCCGACGACCATTTCGTCGACGTGCGGCGAATCGGGTGTGGGACGCTCCACCACGGGATCGGCGGTTGGCTCGACCACCGCGTCGCCGGCCGACGAGGTATCCGACGGCGCCGGCTCGCCACAGCCCGACAGCACGCCCACCAGCGCGACAGCGACCACGAACCCGCCTCGCCGCGTCCTCCTGCTCGGTCCCACGCTGCCTCCATCCATCGACACCCGTCAGACGTCACCGCCGCAACGGCGGTTCCACCTGCTCAAGCCGACACGACCAAGGCAGGCCACAACGCCGGGAGTGGGCACCTGGAAGATCAGTAGCGCACCCTGATCCGTAGTGCCTCACCGGACGTCGCATCGATGACCTGGCGGTCACCAAGCGGCTCATCGAGCTCGAGCCGAAGCACGTCGGCACAGGCCGGTCCTTCGTCCACAACGGTCGTGATGACCTCGACCGTGACGGCCTCATCGTCTTGCGCGAGACCTGTGAGCCGCGGCTGGCCGAGACAGGACGGGAGCGTCAACTCCAGCGTGTCCTCTGCGACGACGGCCACGTCCCATCCAGCGAGCAACACAGGCACCCGGCCATCAGCCCCGCCGGACACGCCACACCCCATGACCAAGGCCGCCACGAGCACCGGCGGGAGCACCGCCATGGCCGGTCCTCGTCCCCTCACACCCACCGTGCTCCCGTGCGCCTCGGTTCAGTCAGACGCTTCGGCGGTCCCGGGGGTTCCACGGCGATCCGTATCGGGAAGGCTTGCAGGCAACGCCCGCATCCACTCAGTGCTACATCTCGTGGGCCTCATCGATCAACGGAACCTCATGGGGTACAACTATGAGCAACTGGTGTCATGGCACGACGACGTGCTCGCACATCCGCCACGGGGTATGTCGAGCCTCGGCGTCGACCTCGACGCTGGCGTGCTCCGCCTCATGCTGAGTCCCGACCACGATGACGCAGCCGTGCAGTCGATCCGCGACCGGCTCCCCCCGGACTCCGTGGTGATCGAGATCTCAGGCGCACGTTGGTACGGGTACGGGTACTGATCCCGACATCGAGTAGACGCAACGCCCGTGATGCCACGATCGGACGAGGTCCGGCGTGCAGCATCATCGGCGTGACAGGATGAGCCGCGCCCACCTACGGCCGGGAGGGCGTCCGCGCGTGCTCGGCGGCGTCGAGCGGCACTTCTGGGGCGTTTGCGCCTCGGATGGCCAACGAGCACGGGCGAGATCTGGACGGATTTGGACGGCGGGCCTTCAGAGGCCGTTTCGGGCCTCTCGCCCGAAATGCAGAATCCGGGCTCCCAGAGGGGTCTAGGAGCCCGAATTCGATGGTGGTCAGGGGCGGGATCGAACCGCCGACACCACGATTTTCAGTCGTGTGCTCTACCAACTGAGCTACCTGACCCTGACACCACCGAGGTGGCGTCGTCCCTCCGCCGAAGCGGCGTCG
>PWEU01000399.1 GCA_003554005.1 Nitriliruptoraceae bacterium | reverse complement strand
CCCCCGGAACGGAGACAGGACATGCTCGAGATCGGCGACGAGGCACCGGACTTCACCCTGCAGGATCAGGATGGGCAGGAGGTGTCGCTGCAGGCGCTGCGAGGCGCGCCGGTGCTCGTGTACTTCTACCCCAAGGACGACACCTCGGGCTGCACCACCCAGGCCTGCGGTATCCGTGACCAGTGGTCGGAGTTCGAGGAGGCCGGCGCCATCGTCCTCGGCATCTCACCGGATCCGGTGGACAGCCATCGGGCCTTCGCGAACAAGCACGACCTTCCGCACCGGCTGTTGGCCGACACCGAGAAGGAGGTGATCGGGACCTACGGCGCCTGGGGGGTCAAGAGCATGTACGGCAAGGAGTACGAGGGGGTCATCCGCTCATCGGTCCTCGTGGACGCCGACGGCAAGGTCGCTGCCGTCTGGCCGAAGATCCAGCCCAAGAAGCACGCCGACGCGGTGCTCAAGGCCATCCGAGCGCTCTGAACCACGGGAGGGCGCGGTCGGTTGGCCTTCAGCCGCCCGTCCCGGAGCACGGTCAACGCGGCAGTCCTGCCCGCAGCGGACGGCCAGCAACGCGGCGGCCTGGCGAGAGTACGAACCCAGCCGCGCGAGCACGGGGCCGGTGGACAGCCACCGGCGCGGGAGCCGGACCCCGTTACTTGTCCCGACGACGCACGATGGATGGGTCATGTCCCGGTGGCGTCGGATCGTCCCCGACGAGGCGCTCGACGGTCACCTGCGGCTCCTGCTGGCCGGCTCCGCCGAAGACCGCTCCGGCCGACGCATCCGCCGGCACGAACGCCAGTCCCCGATGCCCCCCCGGCGCGACGCTCGTCACCTCGACGACCTCACGGCCCGACCCGGTACGCCATCCCGGGGCGACGGCGCCGTCGAGCTCGACGACGGCCAGCCGCCGCCGGGGCCGACCGAGCATCCACATCCGTGCCACGGCTTCCTGCCCGGGGTAACAGCCCTTGGCCAGGTGCACGTGGGTGGGGAGCAACCCGAGCTCCTCGGGCAGGTGTGGCGGGGCGACCTCCCTCCCCCATGCAGGTTCTCCCGCCGAGATGCGCCAGGTGTCCAGTTCCTCGGCGCCGCCCGGGAGCGCACCAGCGTCCTGCAGCGCAACGACCGCGTCCTCGACCGCGGCCGGTGGTCCCGACAGATCGACACCACCCGCGCGGCTGACGATCAGGATGTCCCCCGCGAGACGGCAGCGACCTTCGACCACGGTCAGACCTGCACGGGCAACGACCTCAGCAGCGTCGTCACCACGCACCGCCACGACCTGGTCATCGCGCGCGGTGAACCGTGCGTCCGACAGGAAGGTCCGCGCCGCCAGCACGTCCATGACCAGCTCCTTGACCCCCTGGTCCGGCACCAGCAGCACGAGACGATCGCCGAGCACGACGACGTCGAACATCGCCGTCGGTGCCCCGTGAGGGTCCAGCACGAGGGCACTGCGGACGTGGGTGACGGGCACCTCGACGAGGTGCTGCGTCGTGACGTCCTCGAGGTAGCGAGCGCGATCGGCGCCCGTCACATCGATACGTTGCAGCGCGGTAGCCGCCACGAAGGTGTCCACGGCAGTACCTCCCGACGATAGGGGAACCGATCCGAGCGCTCGCGAGGGTACGGACGACGAGCACGCGACGGACAGGTACGCACACAGCGGCCACGCTGGAGGCACCCTCGCCGGGCGGATCACCGCGACCGGCGACGTTGCACCCCCGTACCCGGCGCGGCCGTTCCGGCATCCGAGCATCCGCCTACGGCTGCTCGTCTCCGAGCAGGGCCGACTGCTCCCACGGACCGGATCCGCTGAGGGATGCCGGCGAGCCTCGCGGAGCCGATGGCTCCCGTCCTGTCTGGCGTCGCAAGGGCCCCGGGCTTCCTCGACCATCGGGGTCGCCTTCGCCCGGCGAGGGCGGAGGTTCGCCACGCCGGCTCACCGTCGGCGGTGTTCGGTCGCTCTGCTCGGTGGACACCCGGGTGTAGGAGACGGCGCCACCGACGATCGTGATGTGGTGGAACCCTCGGTCGAACCTGCGATGGTGCCGACGACACAGCAGGGCTGCGTTCTCCGGCGAGAGCCGCCCGTCGGCCGCGAAGGCGGTGTGGCCATGGGCCACGTCGCACCACGACACCGGAGCGTCACACCCAGGCCAGGTGCACCCGCCATCCCGGACGACCAACGAACGCCACAGGCCGACCGGCACGGTGCGCACCGCCTCGGATGCTTCGACCGGCGTCCCGTGCGCGTCCAGCACGACTCGGGTCACATCGCTGTCAGCGAGCAACGAGCCGAACTCCTGGCTCGTGACCGGTTGCCCGGACCAGCCGAACCGCCCGACCGCGACCCGTTCACCGGACCGGTAGGCAGCCAACTGCTCCGCATCGACGATGACGATCACGTGTGGACGCACGCCGTGGGTGGTGGGCGCCTCCCCGACCCGCAACGCCGCGGCGCACAACTGCTCGAAGGCGTCCGCGGTGCGCTGCTCCGGGGAGCGATGCTCACCGGGCGCGTCCGGTTGACGGAAGGCGTCGAGCGCGACCCGTGCCTGCTCGGCAGCCGCCCCGTAGAGCAGGCCGGAGAAGGCGAACCCGCCGTCGGGACTGTCGGTCGCACACACCTTGCGCCCGAGCTGCTGGCGACGCTCGTCCTGGGCTGCGGCCGCCGGCGTCTCCCTTGCGAGCACGGACCTCGCTCGCAGGCCGAAGGCGACCGGATCGAGTCGACGAGCGAGCTCGAGGAGCTCCAGCTCGACCTCGTTCCGTTGCTCCAGCGACAGCGCCTGCAGCACCCGGGCGATGATCCGGGCGTGCTCGGGACCGATCGCTCCTTCGGCGAAAGCGGCCCCGGTCTCACCATGGTCGCGGGCAGCCCGCCCGGCCTCGATCTCCCGCTTCGTGTCGGACGGACTCATCTGCTGGTCCGAGGCGAGCTGACGCTGGTGGTCACGGATGGCAGCACCCGTCGGCACGGAGGGCGCGGCAGCGAGACGCCGCGTCTGCGATGCCGCTGCCGCACGGGAACGGAGCGCCACCAGCTGCGCGATCGGGCGGCGGAGTCGGAGCAGCAGGTCATCCAAGGCTGCGTCAGGAAGGTCGTCGAGATCGGTCGCAGCGAGGCTCTGCACCGAGCGCTCGGCCTCGGCCAGCGCCTCCGGCAACACGCCGATGGTGGCGTCGGCACCTGGAGCCGACGAATCGTCGTGCTCTCCGAGCGCGTAGCCGGAGCGCACCTCGGCCGCGAGGGTGGCGTGCCGCGCACGCGGGCAGGGCCGGGACCACCCGGCTCCCAGGGCGACGCCTCCCGTTGGAGGTCGCACCTCTCCGACTCGCGGCTCCACCGATACTCCCGTGTCGCGGCGCCACCTGCGGCGCTCGTGGACCCACATCATAGCCGAACATACGTTCGAGTCAAGGAGGGTCCTCGATGGATCCGTGATCTGTGGACCCCGCCTCCGGGTACCGCGTCGTACGCTCGCACCACGCGGGTGTGGCGGAGCTGGCAGACGCAGAGGACTTAAAATCCTTGGGGCCGTGAGGCCCGTGTGGGTTCGAACCCCACCACCCGCACCGACAGCCGGTCCTCGGGCTCGCAGCCGGTGACCGACGCTCAGCCGGCCAGGGTCGCCTGATCCGGCGTTCCGGCGTCGGTCGCGCGCGGACCGGAGGTCAACCGCACCAAGGGCCCTCTGGCGAAGGGAGATCCCTCGCCGACCGCGACACCGACGGCCTCCCAGGCCGCGGGCGGGACCCCGAGGTCGGCGAGGTAGAGATCACCGACGTAGGCGTGGGTGATCGGCTCCCGGAGCCCGACCAGCGGCAGCCCGAGGCTGACGGTCACGTCCGCGGTGACGCAGGGACCACGTAACCCCACATCGGGGCTGATACCGCTGGGCAGCTCCATCGACACGACGGGGACATCGTGGCGCCGCAACCACCTGGCGGCGGCCTTGGGTAGGTCGGCCAGGGGGGGCACGGCACCGACCCCGAGCACGGCGTCGACGACCACCTGGCCAGGAGCGTGAGCGTCGTCCAGCCCTCGTGGTCCGATCCGGGCCACCTCGATGCCAGCGGCCTCGAGCAGGCCCAGCTGTGCGGGATGGCGCGGGGGACCGACGGCCAGCACGTCGACCTGCGCACCCGCGGCCGCCAGGAGCCGCGCGGCGACCAGGCCCCCACTGCCGTTGCTCGACGGCCCCGCGAGGACCGTGACGCTGACATCGGACATGGCGAGGCCGTGGAGCCGCCGGACCACGTGGGCGATCGCACGTCCGGCCTGCTCGGCCCGCGCCGTCGCTCCGACACCGTGCCCACCGAGCCAGCGACGCACACCCCTCACCTGCTCCGAGGTCACGTGGACGACCTCGGTCTGAGAGAGCGTCGGCAGGTCCCCTTCGAGGCGTGGTCGGCGCTCACGAGCCGGGACCTGCTCCCAGGGTCGGACCGCGCGGTCCTCGCCCAGCTCGTGGGGCTTGCGACCGCCGTGCCACCCTGGGACCGCGGGATCGAGGAGGACCGACAGCACCCCTGCCGTCGCGCCCCAGAGCAGATCATCGTCGAGCTGCCACGCCCAGGTCGATCCCTCCAGTGACAGCGGCGCGTGCCGCCACCGCTCCGGGTCCAGCAGCCGGTCGAGGGGCACCCGCAGGATCTCGTCCACCTCCCAGGGGTTCTCGGCCAGGGGGTGCGGCGCCCGCCAGCGTGCGAGCACCGGGGCGACCCAGAACCGTGACGGCGGGATGTAGAAGGTCGGTCCGACCCCCACCACCTCGACGCTGTCCGGTCGGAGACCGACCTCCTCCCGGGCCTCCCGGAGCGCCGAGTCCTCCAGCACTTCACCCGGCTCCCGGCGGCCACCCGGGAACGAGAGCTGGCCAGGATGCGACCGGAGATCCCGACGACGCCGGGTGAGTACGACCTTCAGCCCGTCGGCTGCCTCCTCGACCAGCACCAGGACCGCGCCGACCCGAGCCTCGCTCGGCGGCGTCCTCGCTTCGTCGGGGACGTCGGCCAGTGCGGACCGCAGGCGTCGCCAGAAGGCGTCAGGGGGTGGCGCGACCACCGGCTCACCCATCGCCGGCCCCACCCTCGTGCGCCACCACGTCCGCGCCAACGGCACCCGGTCGATGGCCCGAACCGGCAGCCGCATCGACCGGGAAGGCGTGGAACTGGGCGACGACGCGCTCACTGCCCGGCGGCGGGACGCGGTCACCGACGCGCGCCCGGAAGCGCTGCAGCACGTCCACGACCTCGTCGCGCAGCTCAGCGAGCTCCTCCGACGTCCCCTCGAAGCGCATCGTGGTGCTCGCCGAAGCCCGCAACCACTCCACGTCCCAGGTCTGGGCCGTCATGTACCAGCGCTCCAGCTGGCGCGCGGCGTTCTGCCACAGCTGCCCCGCCGCGGCCTGCAGCGCCGCGGACGTGCCGGCGTCGTCCATGAGCTGCTCGGCGTCGAGGGAGTAGCCGCCTGGGCGCACACGCCACCAGCGGTCGCGACGGTCGCCGCGCGACTGGTCCTCCTCGATGAACCCGTGCTTGGCGAGCACGCGCAGGTGATAGCTGGTCGTGCCACTGCTCTCCCCCACCGCATCCGCCAGCTGTGACGCGGTCGCCGGCCCCCCATCCGCCAGCAGGTCGTACATGCGCACCCTGAGCGGGTGGGCCAGCGCCTTCAGCGTCGTGGGATCCACCACCAGCGGCCGCGGCCCGTCGGCCGTCGAGCCGGTGGCAACAGCGCGTTCATCGCTCATCTCGTACCTCTTGCCGCGCATATCCCAGAGGTTGCTTTGCAAACTTTTATCTGCAGAAGTAGCTTCGCAGAAGTTCCTTTGCGATATTACCGCGAGGTGTCCGGATGAGCACGCTGCCCAGTTCCTTCCACCGCCTCTTCGCCGCCTCGACCACAGCCAACCTCGCGGACGGCTTGGTGCTGGTCGGGGTCCCACTGCTCGCGCTGCGCTCTACCCGGGAGCCGATCCTCATCTCTGGCATCCAGGCCGTGTTCACCCTGCCCTGGCTGCTGTTCGCGTTGCAAGCCGGAGCGCTCGCCGACCGACGGGGGCGCAGGGGGCTGCTGGTCAGCGCCGCCACGCTGCGCGCCGCCGTTCTGGCGTTGGCGGGAGCAGCGGCGCTGACCGGCAACCTGACCCTGGCGGCGATCTACCTCGCCGTCTTCGTCGTCGGGATCGGCGAGGTGCTGTTCGACACCACCAGCCAGTCCCTCCTGCCGGCGATGGTGGCCCAGGAGGACCTCGGCCGGGCGAACGGCCGGCTGATCGGGGCCCAGACGGTGATGAACAACTTCGTGGGCGCTCCCCTGGCCGGTGTCCTCGTGGGTCTGGCGGGGGCCGCGGTGCTCCTCGGCCCCGCAGCGCTCTACCTCGCCGCCGCACTGCTGCTCGCCCGCCTGCCCCAGCGGTACCAGCCCGAGGCCCGACCGCCGGCCACGATGCGCGCGGACATCGCCGAGGGGCTCGAGCACCTCCTACGCCACCCGACGCTGCGCTCGCTCGGCCTGCTCGGTGCGGTCATCAACCTGGCGAACGCGGCCTACTTCGGTGTCATCGTGCTGTTCGGGGTCGGCGAGGGGTCGCCGATGGGCCTGCCTGAGGTCGCCTTCGGTGGCCTGGCGGCGATCCTGGCCGCCGGCAGCATCACCGGCTCACTGCTGGCGGCCAGGGTCGAGGCCCGATTCGGCCCCCGCCGGACCCTGCTGGCGGGGATCGCCGGCTCGAGCCTGGTGATGGTGACGCCGCTGGTGACGACGGCCGTCGCTCCGATCGCTGCCATGGCCTTCCTGCTGGGGCTGGCGAGCGTGCTCGTGAACGTGGTCGCCGTGTCCAGTCGGCAGCGCATCGTGCCCGGCGCACTCCTCGGCCGGGTCAACGCGTCCTTCCGGCTGCTGGTGATGGGGGCGATGCCGCTCGGCGCCGCCGTCGGCGGTGCGATCGCCTCGGCCACGACCCTGCGGGTCCCCTTCGCGACCGCCGTCGTCCTGCAGGTGCTGGCGCTCATCGCGCTCCACCGGCCGATCACCGACGCTGCGCTCGGCGCGGGGCACGGGGCGGGGCTCCGGGCCGACGCGAGCCCCGAACACGGACCGGCGGCGACCTCCAGCGGCGCGACGCCGTGAGCGCACCGAGCGGCGCGACGCCGTGAGCGCACCCAGCGGGCAGCGCCACCTCGCCGCCGTCCGCTGCTGCGGCTCAGGCCAGCGAGGCCGCCAAGCCATCGAGGTTGTCGGCCTCGCTGATGGTGACCTCGTCCAGGCCCATCCGTGCCAGGACGGCGTGCAGCACCAACGCTCCCCCGTGGATCACGTCCTCCCGCCCCGGCTGGACCGGGCCGAGCATCGCGCGCTGGGAGGAGGTCATGCCCGCCAACCGCTCGGCCATGTCGGCCAGGGCGACGGCCGGCAACCGGGTCCGGTGGATGCGGTCCTCGTCGTAGGTGGGCAGCCCGAGGTGGATCGCACCGAGCGTCGTGGCGGTCCCGGCGACGCCGATCAGCGACGAGGCCTGCGTGATCTCGACGCCCTGTTCGGCCAGGACCGTCTCCGCTCGGTCCAGTTGCGCCTCGATCATCGCCCGAGCCGAGCGCAGCTGGTCGGCAGACGGCGGGTCCGCGGCGAGGTGGCGCTCGGTCACCCGCACGCAGCCGAGCTGGAGCGACACCGACGCCGCCACCTCGCCGTCGCTGTCCCCGACGATGAGCTCGGTCGATCCACCGCCGATGTCGATGACCGCCGTGGGGCGTGCCACCTCGACGGCCGTCGCCGCCCCCAGGAAGGCCAGCCGCGCCTCCTCCTCACCGGTGATGACCTCGGCCTCCACGCCGGTCTCGGCACGGACCCCGTCGAAGAACCGCTCCCGGTCCGCGGCGTCACGCACCGCCGAGGTCGCAGCGATCCTGACCCGGTCCTCCACCCCGTGGGACCTCCACACCTCACGGAAGCCGGCGATCGTCGCCAGGGTGCGTGCGAGCGCCAGGTCGTCGAGGTGGCCCGTGGCATCGACGCCGGCGGCCAGCCGCGTGATCGCCATCTCTCGGGTCAGGCGGGCCCCGTCGCCGGCGACGACGAGCAGGCGCACGGAGTTGGAACCGACGTCGACAGCGGCGCGGGGCGTGGGCACGGGGTCACTCCAGAGCGGGGTCCTCGGCAGGTGCGGTGCCGTCCACCTCCTCGCCCGGTCCGAGCAGCTCATCAGCAACGCAGGGCCCGGAGCAGGGCGCCGGGGTGGCGTGCTCGACGGTCCATGCCCCGATCGGGTTGTCACCGGTGGCGAGGTGGTGGGCGGCGTGCACGTGCAGGCACTTGATGTGCTTCGGCATGCCACCGGCGCTCGGATCACCCGGGAGCGGGTCGCCGAGCTGGTCCCGGAAGGCGATGTAGCGCTCGGAGCTGGCGGTGTAGCTGGCGGCGAGCTCCGGCTCCTCTTCGAGCCGCTGGTTGAGACCGACCATCGCGTGGTCGGCCTCCAGACGGCCGACCCGGGAGCGCAGCACCGGGCAGGTCAGCCAGAACACCGTGGGGAAGGGTGTGCCGTCGTCGAGCCGTGGCTGGACCCGCGCCACGGTCGGGAGACCGAAGACGCACCGGTGGACGACCGCAGGACGACCGCGCGCCGGGCGACCGAGCTGCGCGGACAGCACGGCCACCTCGCGGTCATCGGCGACCGGAGCGGCCGCTGCCGACGCGTAGGACGCCGCCGGATCGAACCGGACGGCGTCCTGGCTGGGGGCGGGCACGTGGGGGCCAGCGTCTCCAGCGACTCGGGGGACGGGGAACGGTTCCCCGTCGGTGGAGGTCACGCGCCGGTGCGACCGCGCCGCTGGCGACGCGCCTCCCCCTGGATCATCTGGGACTTGTGCATGAAGCGACGCAGCCGCTTGTTGAAGTCCTTGTCCAGCTTGGAGCGGAGGTTGGGTGTCTCCTCGTCCTGCCAGTCGGGATCAGCGCGCTTGATCGACAGGTCGACCTTGCCGTCCTCCTTGACATCGAGGATCTTGACATCCACCTCGTCACCCTCGGCGAGGTAGGCGTAGATGTTCTCGACGAAATCGGCGTCGACCTCGGAGACGTGGACCAGGCCTGTGATCGCGCCACCATCCTCGGTCGAGACCTCAACGAACGCGCCGTACTCCTCGAGCCGGACGACCTTGCCCTTGACGATCGATCCCTGCAGTGCGATCAACTCCTCGCGGATCGGTGGGCGCCCGCGCTGGCACCGGCGATCCGGTCGTGCCGCCCGAGATCCTCGGTCGGCTTCTCAGAGCCCGCGGTCGTCGGCCGACCGGGGCGCGCGGATGGTGGCGACACTCGGTGTCGCCGGACACCACGGTACGGAGCCGTCCCTCGGACGGCAACACGACGCCGTCAGCCGGTGAAGCGTGCCTGCACCTCGCCCCACAACCGCGCGTACCACGGATCCGTCTCCCCGGTCCCGGCATCGCGTGGTGCGGCGATCAGCGGCCGGTCGACCTCGGGGGGGATCAGGGTGTAGGCGACCTCACCCGGACGCACCAACCCGAGCTGCTCCCGGGCCAACAGTTCGATCGTGGTGTCACGCTCGAGATCGGTGGCACGCTGCTCGAGTTGGGCGTTGGCCTCGTCGAGCGCCGCGGCCTTCTCCGTCAGGTGCTCGACACGTTCCCGGCCGTCGAGGTAGCTCTGCATCGGGCTGGAGACGATGACCACCGCCAGTGCCACGACCACGATGGTCGCGACGATCAGGGGGCGGTCCCCCTGCACCGAGCGTCTGATCCGGTGCTCGAGCTCCGCCAGCCAGCCCAGGACCCGCTGGGCGGTCCGCTGGAGCACCACGGGACCGCGGTGCCCGCCGCCGCGCCGACGGCGCCGCTCGAGGTGGCGGAGACGTCGACGTTCGTCCCAGCGGTGGGTCGCGGTCACGCGGTCGGTCCTCGGGTCAGGCGCCGGTCAGGCGCGCGGGAAGGCGGCCTTGCCGGCGTAACGGGCGGCGTCGCCGAGCTGCTCCTCGATGCGCAGCAGCTGGTTGTACTTGGCGACACGGTCGGAGCGGGCCGGCGCGCCGGTCTTGATCTGACCGGCGTTGGTCGCCACGGCGATGTCGGAGATGGTCGCGTCCTCGGTCTCACCGGAGCGGTGGCTGACCATCGTGGTCCAGCTGGCGCGGTGCGCCATCGCGACGGTGTCGAAGGTCTCGGTCAGGGAGCCGATCTGGTTGACCTTCACGAGCACGCTGTTCGCCGCGCGCTCGTCGATCCCGCGGCGCACGAAGGTCGGGTTGGTCACCAGGAGGTCGTCCCCGACCAACTGCAGTCCGTCACCGAGCCGCTCGGTCAGCAGCTTCCAGCCGTCCCAGTCCCCTTCATCGAGCCCGTCCTCGATCGAGATGATCGGGTACCGACCCGCGAAGTCCGCCCACAGGTCGACCATCTCGGCGGAGGAGAGCACCCGGCCCTCGCCCTCGAGGTGGTAGGCGCCGTCGCGGTAGATCTCGCTGGTGGCCGGGTCCAGGGCGATGGCGATGTCGTCGCCCGGGGCGAAGCCAGCCGCCTCGATAGCGTCCACGAGCAGGTCGAGGGCCGCGGCGTTGGACTCGAGGTCCGGGGCGAACCCGCCCTCGTCACCGAGCCCGGTCCCCAGCCCACGGTCGTGGAGGACCTTCTTCAGGCGGTGGTAGGTCTCGGCGCCCATCCGCAGCGCCTCGCGGAAGGTCGGCGCCCCGACGGGGGCGATCATGAACTCCTGGAAGTCGACGTTGGAGTCGGCGTGGCTGCCCCCGTTCAGGACGTTCATGCAGGGCACGGGCAGCAGGTGCGCGTTGGGGCCACCGAGGTACTGGTACAGGGGCAGCTCGCTGATCAGGGCCCCGGCCTTGGCGGCGGCCATCGACACCCCGAGGATCGCGTTGGCCCCGAGCTCACCTTTGTTGTCGGTGCCGTCGAGCGCGATCATGAGCGAATCGATGTCCCGCTGCCGGGTCACCTCCATCCCGAGCAGCTCGGGAGCGATCCGCTCGTTGACGTTGGCGACCGCCTTGGTGACCCCCTTGCCGAGGTAGCGGCCGTCGTCGCCGTCACGCAGCTCGACCGCCTCGGCCTCACCGGTCGATGCGCCGGAGGGCACGCCGGCGCGACCGACGATGCCGTAGCCGACGCTGACCTCCACCTCGACGGTCGGGTTCCCCCGGCTGTCGAGGATCTCACGGGCGTGGACGTGGCTGATGGTGGACATATCCATGGATCCCTCGGTGGTTGGGCACATCCCGGTGACCTACACCGTTACCGCGGCGTTCCCGCGGGTGACCGTAGAGCACGGAGGTGCGCTCGTACAACAACTGCAACATCTGCAACATCTGCAACAGGACGCTGTGAGGGGTCGAACGGGGCGCGCAGCACCGGCGTCCTCACCCCGGCAGCTCCCAGAGGCGTCTGACGGCGCCGACGGCCGCGATCCCGCCGAGCCCGCCCACGGCGGCGCCGAGGACCCGGCGGCGTTCCGTGACCGCGACGCCGAGGACGGATCCCATCACGGCGCCAGCGGCGACCGCCACCAGGTCGGCGGGGAAGGGCCGGCGGGCGGTGCGCCAGGAGCCGATCTCCTCGGGGGTGACACCGACGTCCCAGCCGGCCAGGACGTCGTCGCCCGGGTCCTGGACCTCACTCGGATCGAGATCCGGGGGTCGGACGGAGGCGGCGGTGTCGACGACATCCTCGCGTCCCG
Organism: Nitriliruptoraceae bacterium; assembly: GCA_003554005.1. Taxonomy (GTDB): domain Bacteria; phylum Actinomycetota; class Nitriliruptoria; order Nitriliruptorales; family Nitriliruptoraceae; genus T1Sed10-7. The sequence continues at coordinate 4,198 of PWEU01000399.1, read as the reverse complement.
TCGCCTCTGCCACCGGCCCGGTCTCCTCGACGCCAGCCTGGAGCTCGGTCGCCGCCGCAGCCGCAGGCGGCGTCACCGCGGACGCTGCGGACGCTGCGGTCGCGGCGGCGCGCTCGGGAGAGCTGGCCCGGCGGCGCGGCGAGCGGCGGGCGGTCCCGCCGACGAGCTTGTCGGCCTCCAGCGGGGTCTCGCACCGCGGGCAGGGCAGGCTCGTGTCAGCGAGCGACGCCACGAGCTCGTTGGACAGGAAGCGTCCGCACTCGGGACAACGCTTCGGTGGCACGTGAACCTCCCGCTGACGTCGTGGACGATGCTAGTGGGAGGCGCGCGACCGTGACGGGGCCGGACGGAGGGCGGAGCCCAGCACGGATCGTCCGGACCGCCTACCCGGACCCGTCGTCCGCCGCCGCCGCCCACCACGAGGCCCAGGTCGAGGCATCGAGGTCGCCGGGGTCGGCCCCGAGCCCCTGCCCGTAGGCCAGGGCCGCCTCGGTCCGCGTCCGCTGCTCCCGGGCGGCCACCCGAGCCGCCGCCTCCGGATCGACGCCGAGCTCCCCGGCCAGGGCCACCACCGAGGCCAGCAGCCGACCCACCGCCGCTTCCCGCTGCTCCGCGGGGGCGCCGGCGCAGTCACGGGCAGCCGACCCGACCGCGGCCACGGACGGGTCGAGGTCGGGCGGCGTCAGGCCCCGCTTGGCCGCCTTGCGCTGCAGGGTGCCCAGCAACTCCAGGCCCGGGCCGGCAGCCGGCACGCCGTCGAAGGGCCCGGCCCGCCCCTTCTCCTCGTCCTTCAAACGGTCCCAGTTGGCCTGGACCTCGGCGGGCGAGCTGGCGTCACCGTCGGCGAACACGTGGGGATGGCGACGGACCAGCTTGTCGGCGATGCCCCGCGCCACCTCGTCGATCCCGAAGACGCCCCGGTCCCGGGCGATGCGGGCGTGGAACACGATCTGCAGCAGCACATCACCGAGCTCCTCGAGGAGATCGGTGTCGTCGCCGGCTTCGACAGCCTCGACCAGCTCGTAGGTCTCCTCGACCAGGTAGGGCAGCAGCGTGGCGTGGTCCTGCTCCAGATCCCAGGGGCAGCCATCATCGGGGTCGCGGAGGCGTCGCATCACCTCGACCAGGCGCAGGAGCTCGGCCCCGGCGGGTTGCTGGGCGAGGAACACCAGCTCGATCTCCAGGTCGTGCTCCGCGGCCATCCCCGCCAACGCCGCGGCGAGGCGGTCGTCCTCGGGGCCGAGCAGGTAGACGACGCGGCGCCGCTGCTCCGCCAGCTGCACCAAGGTCTTCGCGATGCGCCGATCGTCGGGCAGACCGGGACGGGAGAGGTCCAGGTCGCCGCGCTCCAGCGTCGCAGGCTCCACGGTCACCAGGTCGAGGCCAGCGAGGTGGAGGTGGCCCGCCGCCGGGTGGGAGCCGGCGTCACGGACGAGGATCTCGTCGGCGGTCCCGAGGACATCCCAGGACTGGAAGGGCAACAAGCCCGGGAAGAGCTCCGAGGTCTCCACCAGGGCGACGCCCGGTGACGTGGTCGCCCCGGTGTCGCTGGTCACGACTCGCCCTCGAGCTGCTCGAGCAACTCCTCCAGTTCCTCCTGGCTCAGGCCGTCCTCACCGAGCGGCGGACCCGTCGGGGCGAGCCCGACCGGATCGGCGGGCCGGAGCGAGGGATCGTCGGCGTCGCCGCTCCACACCCCGAAGGCCGGGTCGACCCTGACCTCGGTCGTCTCCAGAGCGGTGAAGAAGCGCGCGTCGAGCTCGGCGGCGACCAGCTGCTGGACCTGCTCGGCGGGCAGCTCGTCGGCCACCAGGGTGTCCTCGGCCACCACCTCGATGATGTGGAAGCCGGCCTGGGTCCGCACCGGGCCCACGACCGTCCCGAGTTCGGCGGTCCACACGGCATCGTCGAACTCGGGCAGCCAGGCCCCGCGGGGTGCCGCGTCGAGGGCGCCGCCGAGCGGCGCGCTCCCGGGATCCTGGGAGCGGGCGATCGCCAGCTCGGCGAAGTCCGCCCCGGCCGCCAGCTCGGCGATCACCTCGACGGCCTCCTCCTCGGTGTCGACCAAGATGTGCCGGGGTTCGCGGACGACGAGCTCCGCGTCGGCGAGCACCTCGCGGCGGAGCGCCTCGAGCAGCGCCTCCTGCCCGACGATCACGTCCTCGAACACCTCCTCGGTGAAGCCCGCCTGGGCCAGCACGCCGGGCAGCGCCTCCGGCCCCCCGACCGACACGATCAACGCCTCCCGGGCGCGTTCGCGGTCCTCCTCGGTGGCCTCGACCCCGATGTCCTCCGCGACGCTCCGGACGATCTCCCGGCGGATGTAGAGGTCCAGGACCCGACGCTGGGTGTCGAGGACCACGGCGTCGAGCTGCTCCCTGACCACCGCCTCACGCTCAGCCCCCACGACCTCGGCGGGCAGGCCTTCGGCGATCGCATCGCGTACCTCGCCGAGCTGGAGCCCGGTGATGGCGCGCTCGATGGCCTCTCGGGGGATCGGTGTGCCATCGACCACGGCAGCCGTCGTACCGGTAGGCAGAGGGCTGCAGGAAGACAGCAGCAGCACGGTGCTCACGGCGGCGGCGAGCAGTCGGATCCGGTTGTGCACGGGCGACTCCAGGGCGGTGGTGGTGGGAGGGGCAGCTCTCGGACCCACGGCGCCCCCTGGCGGCTGGGGAGAGCGAGGACGGTCCCCACGGGAGTCTAACGGTGGCGGCGGATACGCCCGCCACCGCCAGCTGCCCGGGGGTCTCCCCGAGGCACCCTGGTCGGCGTGCCGCGGGCGATTCCGAGAAGCGAGTAGGCTCGGGGCATGGCTCCTGATCTGCACGACATCGTCGACGAGCAGCTGCGACGGACCCGGCAGCGCTACACCCGGGGACGCCGGCAGTTGGTCGACCTGTTGGTCGAGACCGGCCGGCCCGTCACGATCGCGGAACTGCTGGAGCTCGGAGCGTCCCAGTCCCAGAGCTCGCTGTACCGCAACCTGGCGATCCTCGAGCAGTGCGGCGCCGTGGAGCGCCTGACCTCCACCGACGACGTCGCTCGCTACGAGCTCACCGAGGAGCTCTCGGAGCACCACCACCACGTGGTGTGCTCGGTGTGCGGTCGCATCGACGACGTCGTCCTGCCCCCCGCCATCGAGCGCGCGCTGGGCGCCGCGGCCGCCGAGGCGCACGACCAGCGCGGGTACGAGGTCGACTCCCACCGCCTGGAGCTGGTCGGGACCTGCGGGTCCTGCGGCTGAACGAGGGGCACCGTCAGGCGGCAGCGCCCTGGGGCCGGAACCGGTCGATCTGGCGGCGCAGGGCATCGACGGCCTCGCGCACGGTCAGCACCAGGAAGAACAGCAGCACGGTCAGCCCTGCGATCGTAGCGGCGGTCGCGGTGCCGTAGTGGAAGCTGAGCAGCAGGCCGGCGATCACGCTGACGCTGCCCACGAGCACCGCCACCGCCATCATCACCGGCACCCGACGCGCCAGCAGTGAGGCGGTCGCGGGTGGCGCGACGAGGAAGGCGAAGACCAGCAGGGTTCCCACCGTGCGGAACGAGGTCACGATCACGGTCGCGATGAGACCGAGCATCGCGAGGTGCGCCGCCCGGGGGTACATGCCGAGCACGTGCGCCTTGGCGCGGCTGAAGGACAGCACGAGGAACGGTCGGTACAGCAGGAGGGTGACCACGACCGTCACCAGGGCGGCGATGGCCAGGGGGCGCAGGTTCCCACGCGTCACCCCGATCGGGTCGCCGAACAGGATCGTCGTGAGATCGCCGGCGTAGGCCCCGCGGGCCGAGATGATCGCGACCCCGAGCGCCAGCATGCCGACGAACAGCAGCCCGATCGACGTGTCGTCCCCGAGGCGGCTCCGGGCGCTGGCCAGCGAGATGCCGCCGATCATGACGCCTGCGCTGATCGCCGCGCCGATGAGCAGGTTGCCGCCGAGCAGGAAGGCGACCGCGATGCCGGGCAGCACCCCGTGGGCCATGGCATCGCCCATGAAGGACATACCGCGCATCACGACCCACGTCCCGACCAGCGACGCCATCAGGACCGTGAGCAGCCCCGCGTAGAGCGCGTTGCGCATGAACTGGAACGCGAAGGGCTCGGTCACGAACTCGAGCATCGGGTGCGCCTCCGGGGGGATCGGACGACGCCGACGCCCCGCCGATCGACAGGCAACCTAGCGCCGGGGGTGGG
>PWEU01000015.1 GCA_003554005.1 Nitriliruptoraceae bacterium | reverse complement strand
GGGGGCGGCACGGGCATGCGGGTGGTGACCGAGCCCGCGGCGCTAGCCAGTGCCCTGGTCGCCGCCCGGCGGGAGGCCCGCGGCGCCTTCGGCGACGACCGCCTGATCCTCGAACGCCTCGTGACCCGACCGCGCCACATCGAGGGGCAGGTGCTGGCCGACGCCCACGGCAACGTGGTCCACCTGTTCGAGCGGGAATGCTCGGTCCAGCGGCGCCACCAGAAGCTGGTGGAGGAGGCCCCCTCCGCCGCCGTCGACGATCGGCTGCGGGAGCGGCTCGGTGCGGCTGCGGTGACCGCGGCGCGGGAGGTCGACTACCTCGGTGCGGGGACGCTCGAGTTCCTGGTCGACGGGACGACGATCGGCACCGACGAGCCACGGTTCTACTTCCTGGAGATGAACACCCGCCTCCAGGTCGAGCATCCCGTCACCGAGCTGATCACGGGCCTCGACCTGGTCGCGCTGCAACTGTCGGTCGCCGCCGGGCAGCCGCTGCCGATGACCCAGGCGTCGTTGACCCGGACCGGCCACGCCATCGAGGTCCGGCTCTACGCCGAGGATCCCGTCGAGCAACTGCCCCAGACCGGTAGGGTCCACGCGCTGCGGCTACCCACGGGGCCCGGGGTGCGCTGCGACGTCGGCGTCGACACCGGCAGCGACGTCACCCGTCACTACGACCCGATGGTCGGCAAGCTGATCGCCCACGGACCCGATCGTGCAAGCGCGATCCGCCGGCTCCGGGACGCGCTGGCCGGGACGAGCCTGCGCGGGGTCGTCACCAACCTCGAGCTGCTGGACGCCGTGCTGGCCCACCCGGCCTTCGCGGCGGGCGAGCTGACCACCTCCTTCCTGCCCGACCACCTGGCCGGGTGGCGCCCGGAGCCCCTCGCGGCGGCACAGGTCGCCGGCGCCGCGCTCGCGCTCCACGACGCCGGACGCACCGCGGACGCCGCCTCACCCTGGAGTCGCCTCGGCGCGGTACGCACCGGTGGCGGGGGGTGGCCGCTGGCCCTCGCTGACCGGATCACCGCCGCTGACCAGCCCCACCGGCTGCTGGTGTCCACGCGGGGTAGCCGCACCGAGATCACCAGCGACGGTCACCCCCTCGACCCCGTCGACCTCGGCCCCGACGACGTCGAGGTGGTCACGGGTCCGGAGGGTCGACGCCACGTGTGGTTCCACCACCGGGGTCGGACCCGGGTCCTCGACGAGGTGCCCGCGGTCCGTCACGCCGACGCCAGCGCTCCCACCGGCGCCGCGACCTTCACCGCCCCCATGCCCGGCACGGTCATCGCGGTCGAGGTCACCGCGGGCACGGCCGTCGACGCCGGCGCCACCCTGGTGATCGTGGAGGCGATGAAGATGGAGCACCCCGTCCGGGCGCCGGTCGCCGGCACGGTGACCGCCGTGCACGTGCACCCAGGACAGGGCGTGGACGCCGGCACCACGTTGCTCGCCTTCGAGCCCGCCGCCGAGCCCGAGCCTGAGCCCGCGGCCCCGGCCCGCGCAGGAGGATGACCGTGCAGCTACCCGATCGCGTCAGGATCGTCGAGGTCGGCCCCCGCGACGGGCTGCAGAACGAGCCGGGCACCGTGGCGACAGCGGTGAAGATCGCGTTCATCGATCGCCTGGCGGCCACGGGGCTCGAGGTCGTGGAGGCGCCCTCCTTCGTGCGGCCCGACCTGGTCCCGCAGCTGGCCGACGGGGCCGAGGTGCTGACCGGGATCACCCCGCGACCGGGCGTGCGCTACCCGGTGCTGGTCGCCAACGACCGGGGTCTGGACCGGGCGCTGGAGGCCGGGGCGCAGGAGATCGCGGTGTTCGCCTCGGCGTCCGAGCCCTTCAGCGAACGCAACCTCGGCTGCTCGATCGACGACAGCCTGGAGCGGTTCCGAGGGGTCGTCCGCCACGCGAAGCGTCATGACCTGCGGGTCCGTGGCTACGTCTCGATGGTCTGCGGCTGCCCCTACCAGGGCGAGGTCCCCACCGAGGACGTCGCCCGGGTGGCCACCGAGCTGTTCGAGCTCGGGTGCGACGAGGTGGCACTGGGTGACACGATCGGGGTCGGCACGGCCCTGCAGGTACAGGGGATCATCGAGATGCTGTCACGCACGGTGCTGGTCGACCGGCTGGCGGTGCACCTGCACGACACCTACGGGCAGGGGCTGGCCAACACCCTCGCGGCCTTCGAGGCCGGCGTGCGGATCGCCGACACCAGCGCCGGTGGGCTCGGTGGCTGTCCCTTCGCCAAGGGCGCGACCGGCAACCTCGCCACCGAGGACCTGCTCTACGCCCTGGAGGGCTCGGGGGTGCACACCGGGGTCGACCTGTCGGAGGTCATCGCCGTCACCGGATGGATGGCCGAGCAGCTCGGCCGCCCGCCCGTGTCCCGGGTCGCCCGCGCCGTCCTGGCCCGCAGCCCCGACGGCTCGGGTTGACCGGCACAGCTTGCTCGGGACCGGGCCGTGTGGTTGGGTTGGCGTGCGGCCGCCGGCGACGGTGGTCGCAGACAACCGAACACCACGCAGCAGGGGAAGTCCGGTCGGATTCCGGCGCTGACCCGCAACCGTAGGTCGTCCACGCCTCAGGTCACCGTGACCACCGGAGCGTGCCAGGCGACGAGTCGGGATACCTGCTCGTGGCGAGCGGCTCCATCCACCGTCGAGGTCTGCGGGGCGGAGCCCGGGCGAGCTCCGCCCGAGCGTCCGTCCTCCCGTGTACACGTGACCACGTGTCCCGGGGGGACGCTGTCGTCTCCGGGTGGATACGTACGGGCGCCACCGTCTCGGACCGCTCACCGAAGGCACCCATGTGGCTCCTACCCCCGCCCGTCCCACCGGCACCGCGCTCGCGCTGCTGACCCCCTTCACGCTGCTGCTCACCTCACTCGGCCTCCGTCCTGCGCTCGCCGACCCTGTCCTGACCGACGATCCGGCCGAGGCCGCCGCTGGCTGGCTCGTCACCGCGCTCACCGATGAACCGGCCGTCGGCAGCGACTTCGGTCCGAGCGTCGGACCGACGATCGACGTCCTGTTCGGGCTGGCCGCCGTCGGCGTGGCCGCCGGCACGATCGAGGACATCGCCGACTGGGTCACGATCGAGACGGCGAACTACACCCAGGGTGCGGCCTTCGGCGACGACGCCGACGACCCCGCCTACGCGGGCGCGACCGCGAAGCTCGCGCTCGGGCTGCTGGTCGTCGACCGTGACCCACGAGATGCTGCGGGGATCGACCTCATCGACCAGTTGCTGTCGCTGGAGATCGAAGACCCCGACGACGGGATCGCGGGCCGGTTCAGCGACCGGAGCGAGTTCGGCGACTTCTCCCCCCCGTTGACCCAGGCACTTGCGCTGCTGGCACTGGACCGGGCGTCGGGCATCGATCCATCTGCGCCCTCGATCAGCGCCCTGGCGGATCAGGCCTGCGCCGATGGCGGTTTCCCCAGCCAGTTCGCACCGGAGACGTGCACCTCGTCCGTGGACACGACCGGCTTGGCGGTCCAGGCCTTGGCCGCTGTCGGAGCCGATGACGCGGCTGCCGACGCGGTGGCGTGGCTCGAGTCCGTGCAGGCAGCGGACGGCAGCTTCTCCTCGCCCGATGGCGTCAACACCAACTCCACCGGCCTGGCGGCCGCGGCTCTCGCCGTGGCTGGTGCGTCGGACGCAGCCGCGGCAGCGGGGGCGTGGATCGTGAGCCAGCAGGACGG
>PWEU01000328.1 GCA_003554005.1 Nitriliruptoraceae bacterium | reverse complement strand
GGGGTGGCGTCCGGACCCATCGGTGGAGCCGAAGGGCCCCCCGCGCCTCCCCGGCGGCTGTGGCAAGATGGCCGCCGGCTCGGGTCAGTGATCCGTGTCAGCATCGGAGCGACACCGGCACAGCGACCCCCCGGGCTGCCACCACTATGGGAGAGCAGGCGGTCCCCACCGAGAACGTCCGCAACGTGCTGGTGCTCGGGCACACGGGCACCGGCAAGTCGACGCTGGTCGAGGCGATGCTCGCCGCCACCGGCCACACCGCGGCGCACGGCGAGGGCTGCCCGACGGTGGACCACGAGCCGGAGGAACGCGCGCGCGGCAACTCGCTGTCCCTGGCGCTGGCGAGCTGCACCTTCGACGGGGTGAAGCTGAACCTGCTCGACGCGCCCGGCGGGGCCGAAGCGCTGGGGGACGCCTACCCCGCACTGCTGGCCGCCGACACCGCGCTGTTCGTGATCGACGCGACCGTCGGCCTGCAGCCGCAAGACGAGCAGCTGTGGCGCGCCTGCGACGAGTGGGGCATCCCCCGGGTGGTGTTCCTGAACAAGTTCGACGTCGACCGGGCGCAGTACCAGGCGACGATCGACCAGCTCCGCGAGCACTACGGCAACGTGGTCGCTCCCGTCCACCTGCCGTTGCATGGCCCTGAGGGCATCACCGGCGTGGTCGACCTGCTCCATTGCTGCGTCGTCGAGTTCCCAGGGGACCGGCGCTGCGACGCCGAGCTCGAGGAGGGGCTGCGCGAGCGAGCCAACGCCAACCGGGAAGCGCTGATCGAGTCGGGGGTGGAGAACGACGACGAGCTCCTCGAACGCTACCTCGAGGGGGACACCCCCTCGACGGAAGAGATCGCCGAACTGTTCGCCCACGGCATCGCGGAGTCCGGGTTCTTCCCGGTGCTGTGCGGCTCCGCGTCGGAGGGCCACGGGGTCGAGCTGCTGCTGGAGTTCCTGGTCGAGGAGAGCCCCTCGCCGGCCGAGGCACCTCACCCGCTCCCCCACGACGGCCCGACGGTGCTCTACGTCGCCAAGACCTTCAGCGACCAGTACGTCGGTCGCATCAACCTGCTGCGGGTCCTCTCCGGATCCGTGCACAGCGACGACGAGCTGGTGTGCACCCGCACCGGCGACCGCGAACGCCTCCACGCGCTGTTCTCGCTGCGAGGTCGCGACCAGCTCCCCGTGGACGGCGCCAGAGCCGGCGACATCGTCGCCGTCGCGAAGCTGCACGACGTGGCCACCGGCGACCTGCTCACCGCCAACGGGGCCGCGCCCGAGCTGACCCTGCCGACCGCACCCGCCGGCTTCCACCGGGTCTCGCTCGAACCCGTCTCAGCCGGCGACGACGACAAGCTGTCGATGGCCCTGCAGCGGATCCGCGCCGAGGACCCCTCGATCGGCACGGCGGTCGACGAGACCGCCGGGACCCGCACGCTCAGCTTCGCCGGGCCGATCCACGTCGACACCACCATCGCACGCATGCGCCGCAAGTACGGCGTCGAGGTGGAGGCGCAGCCAGCCCCGGTCAGCTACCTGGAGACGATCCGCAGGAGGTCCTCCGGCATCGGCAAGCACGTCAAGCAGACCGGTGGGCACGGCCAGTTCGGTGTCGCGCACATCCGGATCGAGCCTCTGCCGCGCGGCGAGGAGTTCCACTTCGAGGACGCCGTGGTCGGCGGCGCGATCCCCAGAGGCCTCATCCCGTCGGTGGAGAAGGGCATCCGGGAGGCGATGCGCACCGGCCCGTTGGCCGGCTACCCGGTCGTCGACGTCGGCGTGACGCTGTACGACGGCAAATACCACAGCGTGGACTCCTCCGACGCCGCCTTCCAGATGGCCGGGATCCTCGCGTTCCGGGACGCCGTCGCCCAAGCCGACCCGGTCCTGCTCGAGCCGCACGTCGCGTTGGAGCTGACGATCCCCGATGAACAGACCGGCGCGGTCATGGCCGACCTGTCCTCTCGGCGCGGCCGGATCCTCGGCACCGACACCACCGTCGACAGCCGCACGCTGGTCCGGGCGCAGGCCCCGGAGGCCGAGCTCGGCACCTTCGCGGCGGAGTACCGGGCGCTGACCGGTGGCCGTGGCGAGCTGACGATGGCCTACAGCCACCACGAGGAGGCCCCGGAAGCGATCGCACGCCGGCTGCTCGAGCAGCGCGAACCGGCCAACGCCTGACCGCTGAGCTCCCCGAGCCCTCCCCCACGCCCCGCGATGACCCACCGGGAGATCCTGGTGGTCCTCGCGGGGCTGCTCACCGGCATGTTCCTGGTGGCGCTCAACCAGACGATCGTGGCCACCGCGCTGCCGACGATCGCCGGGGAGCTCGGCGGGCTCGACCTGATCGCCTGGATCGTCACCGCCTACCTGCTGGCCGCCACGGCCGCGACCCCGCTGTTCGGTCGGCTGTCGGATCTCCACGGCCGCCGACGGGGGTTCCAGGCGGCGATCCTGGTGTTCCTGCTGGGGTCCGTGCTCTCCGGCGCGGCGCTCAACATGCCGATGCTGATCGGCGCCCGCGCGGTCCAGGGCATCGGCGGCGGCGGGGTGATGGCGCTGGCGATGACGATCATCGGCGACCTGCTGTCACCTCGGGAACGGGGCCGCTACCAGGGCTACCTCGGGGCGGTCTTCGGCATCGCCTCGGTCACCGGGCCGCTACTCGGTGGGTTCATCGTCGACCACCTCGACTGGCGGTGGGTGTTCCTGGTCAACGTGCCCGTGGGGCTCGTGGCCCTGGTCGTGACCTCCCGGGTGCTGACCCTGCCCCACCGGCGGGTCGAGCAGCGCCTCGACCTGCTCGGCGCGGCGCTGCTGGTCGCCGGTGTGGTCGCGCTGCTGCTGGTCACCGCCTGGGGCGGGACCGAGCACGCATGGACCTCGCCGCTGATCATCGCGCTGGGGCTCGGAGGCGGCACGCTGAGCCTGCTGTTCGTGCTCCGGCAACGCTCGACCGCCCAGCCGATCATCCCACCCCGGCTCTTCGCCTCACGGACCTTCCCCTTGGTGGCGGCCGCCGGGTTCGTGGTGGGCTCGGCGATGTTCGGCTCGATCGTGTTCCTGCCCGTGTTCTTCCAGCTGGTCACCGGGGCCAGCGCGACCGAGGCCGGCCTGCTGCTCACGCCGCTGATGGGTGGGTTCATCGTGACCTCGATGGCCTCCGGCCGGCTGATCACCCGCACCGGGCGCTACCGCGCGCACCCGATCATCGGCACCGCCCTGATGGCCGTCGCCCTGGCCCTGATGAGCACGATGGACACCGCCACCTCCCGGCCCCAGGCCGCGGCGTTCACCGCCATCATGGGCGTCGGCCTCGGACTCGTGATGCAGAACCTGGTCCTGATCGCCCAGAACGACGTCCCGGCCGCCGATCTGGGCGCGGCGACCGCGACCATCGGGTTCAGCCGGACCCTCGGCGGCTCGATCGGGACCGCCGTGCTCGGTGCGGTCATGACCGCGGGGCTGCTGGCGCGGATCGATGATGTCCGCATCGACGGCGTGGTCCTCGACCCGGCGGCGATCCAGGGCAGCCCCGCGACCATCCTGGCGCTGGACCCGGTGGTGCGCGACCAGGTGGTCGACGCCTTCGCCGGCGCGCTGTCCACGGTGTTCCTGAGCGCCGTACCCCTGGCGCTCATCGCCTGCGTGCTCATGATGCTGCTGCCCGAGCAGCCGCTGCGGGAGACCCGCCACGTGGGTCCCGCCGACG
>PWEU01000239.1 GCA_003554005.1 Nitriliruptoraceae bacterium | reverse complement strand
CTTCCTGTCAAGACGACAGCTACTGGCAGAATTCGGGGTGCTACGGGGGTGGGGCGTAGAGGATTCGAACCTCTGGCCTCTTGCGTGTCGACCAGCGACGTAGGCTCCAGCACCGTCCACCCCGGTCCACGGAACCGCCCCTGACCAGGGGCGATGCTCCATCGCGGTCCAGCACCGTCCAGCCCGATCCGAACGAGTTGGCTGTCAACCGGGCTGTCACCAGCCACGGCGAGCATGGCTACCGTCGGCGCGGATGGTTCCCGCGTCCCGTACGCCGGTCAGCTGGAGGCTGCCCACGGGTCGATCAGATCCAGGCCGAGCCCGGCGAAGTCGGACGTGTTGCGCGTCGCGAGTGTCGTGCCTCGCGCGACGCAGATCGCGGCGATCATCCCGTCCTCGACCGCCAGCGGACGGCCACCACCCCGCCGCGACTCCTGCAACCGTGCGTAGTGGCGGGCAGCCGCCTCGTCGTACGCCAGCACGGAGGCGGCGAAGGCCCGAAGCGTCGCCTCGATCGCCTCAAGCAGGCCCGCACGTCGCCGCCCGGCTGGCAGCGCCCGGACACCGGTCAGTAGCTCCCCCACGCTGATCGAGGTCACGCCGGCTTCCTCATCGAGAGACGCGAACCAGTCGAGCACGTGCTCGTCAGGCTGCTGCTTGAGCGGCTCCGACAGCACGTTGGTGTCCAGCACGATCATCCGAGGTCGACCTTGCGGGGCGCGGAGCGCTCCGGCAGTAGGAGTTCGTCGCCGCGCAGGTCCTCGGTGGCCTCCACCCAGGCCTGGGCCAGCCCGCCTCGTGTGAGCGCAGCCGTCAGGATCGAACGGACCTCAGCCTCCATCGACCGGCCATGCTCGGCCGCTCGCTGCTTGAGACGCCGCTGCACCTCGTCATCCAGGTTGCGCACCGTGATGTTCGCCACCCTCGACCTCCCGCCACGTAGCGTGCTAGCAATGCTAGCATCTTCGGGCCCAGGATCGATGACGGACACCTCGCCTCGAGGGGAGTCGCGCACGGCCCCGGCCCTCGTGGTGTAAGCGATCCGGCTCGATCGCGGAGTAGAGCCATGGGTCGACCCGGTCGAGGTACCGCCGTCGCGTGGGACCGCAACGACGACGTTCCCGTCGCCCTCCACCGAAGTCGCCAGGCCGACCTACTGGTCTCCGGGAAGCTCGACCCCTTCGACCTGGCAGCTGACGACGTCACCGTCCTCACCCACGCGAGCCTTCGAACGTCTCCAGCCTCGAGCTCGCGATAGCCCGGCTCGCCGCCGAGTTGGCTGTCAGGACGAGGTGTCAACGCAGTAGCCCCCAGTCGGAAACTGGGGGCTACGGGGGTGGGGCGTAGAGGATTCGAACCTCTGACCTCTTGCATGTCGACCAGCGCCACCGGGCCCAGCACCATCCAGCCCGGTCCACGAGACCCACTCTGAACAGGGGCGACGCTCCACCGCCGTCCAGCGCCGTCCAGTCCGATCCGAACGAGTTGGCCGCTAACTCAGCTGTCAGGACGGGCGGGGGCCGAGGCCCGGGCGCCACGGACGAGACCGTCGCACCTCGCGTGCCTGCACGTGCACTTTCTTGAACCCTTTCGTCGAGCGTACGGTTCAATAAACTGACCACGTGAGGTTCTCGACCGAAGGGGGGTGCTGCGATGCCGGTCGCCTTCGCTGGACTCTCGGTGCGTGAAGCCGCCGAGGAACTCGGCGTGTCACCGTCCGCGGTTCGCCAGCTCATCGCCCAAGGCCAGGTGCGCGCCTCGAGGTTCGCCGGTCGCATCGTGATCGACCCGGACCACCTCCGCCAGGTTCGTGCGGCAGCCCGCCCTGCTGGACGGCCGTTCTCCGTCCCCGCTGCATGGGCGCTGCTGCGGCTTCTGGCCGACCAGCAGCCAGGACCGCTCTCTGCCTCACGGCTCTCGCAACTCCGCCGGCACCTGCGAGCCGATGACCCGCAGATGCTGGCAGGTCGACTCCGCAGACGAGCTGACCTCGCCTTCTACTACGTGCACCCCTCGCTGCTCGACGACCTCGCGGCCGAACCCGGCTACGTGCTCGCTGGGCGGAGTGCAGCGGAACGGGTCGGGGCCGACCTCGCCGGCGATGGCGGACCGTTCGAGGTCTACCTCCCACCCGCCGCGGCTGAACGACTCGTCCTCGACGACGCCGCAGATCCTGAGGTCGCCGTTGGCGTCGCCAACCTGGTCGTCCGCATCGTCGAGCCCGGCCAGCTCCCCGAGCACGAGCCCGGTCTTGCCGCCGCACCCGTGGTCGCCCTCGACCTGATCGAGTCCGGCGAGTCCCGCGCCATCGGCGCCGGCTGGCGGCTGTGGCACGACCAGCTCGACGCCTGGCGGGTTCAAGACGCTCATGACCACTGACCGGACCATCCAGCTACCCGACCACGGCACCGAGGGTCGCTTGTGGGCCGCGGTCCTCGACGTCGCCGATGCACAGCCGAACGGATGGACCCTCATCGGCGCGCTCATGGTCATGCTCCACGCCCACGACCACGGGCTCGACGCCCGTCGCCCCACCCGCGACGCCGACGCGCTCGTGGACGTCCGCGGGATCGCACAGGCCACGCGCCGCCTCGTCGCGACCCTCGAGCATCTCGGGTGGCAGCTGCACCCGGAACATCCCAAGGCGGACGACATCGGTTTCCGGTTCGTCAAAGACGGACTGCTGTTCGACGTGCTGGCTCCCGATGGACTCGGTCAGCGCACAGACCTCACCACCCTGCCGCCACTCAAGACCGTACCGATCAGCGGAGGCAGCAGAGCGCTGAACCGCACCACCATCCGCGATGTCGCAATCAGCGATCGAGTCGGACAGGTCCCCGTACCGGACCTCCTCGGTGCACTCGTCATCAAGTCCCGCGCAGCCACCACCGATCGCACCGCCACAGCCGACCCCGGGCACCGGGCCGAGCGACATCCCGAAGACCTCGCCACCCTCTACGCCTGCGCCACTGACCTCCGCCCCCTCGCGGCCGATACCACGAACCGCGACCGCCGGAACCTGCAGGACGCGCCCGAACCCCACTGGCACGTCCTCGAGCCCGGCCTCCGACCCCAGGCGCAAGCCGCCCACCGCTACCTCACCAGTCCTGGAGCGCCCGACCAATCCCGCGGCAGGCGGTGACCATCCAGTTGGCTGTCAGAACGAGCTGTCAACACAGCAGCCCCCCGTCGAGAACTGGGGGCTACAGGGGTGGGGCGTAGAGGATTCGAACCTCTGACCTCTTGCGTGTCGACCAGCGACGCGAGGTCGAGCACCGTCCATCGGGGTCCACGAAACCCGTTCTGAACCGGCGAAACGCTCCACCACCGTCCAGCACCGTCCAGCCCGATCCAGACGAGTTGGCTGTCGAACGGGCTGTCAGGACGGGCTGCGGCGGGGCACGCCCTCTCTGCGCTCACCGATGGTCAAGCGCTCCGAGCAGGGAAGTTCGACTTGCGAAGCCGGAACCTGCCCGATGCAGGCTGGCGCCGTTCAGTCGACACTCCCGCGGGGCACGACCCACTCGGTTCGCTGTCCCGTGACCTCGGCGATGAGATCGAAGTCGTGGTCGTAGTGCAGGAGGACGAGCTGCTCGATGTCGGCGATCGCTGCGAGGATGAGGTCGGGGATGCTGACCCCTCGGTGCTGACCGCGGCGGACCAGTTGAGCCTGCAGTTCGCGGGCTCGCTGCTCTGCACGAACCGGTGTCG
>PWEU01000116.1 GCA_003554005.1 Nitriliruptoraceae bacterium | reverse complement strand
TCGTCGTCCTCGTCGTCGTCGTCAGGCTCCGGCTCGGGGGGGTCGACGCCGATCAGCAGCACGATCCGGTGGTTGCCATCGCGCGGGTCGACGGGGGTGCCGACGCCGGGCTCGACGCCGACCACCAACCCGACGAGGTCCTCGTCGTCGACTTGGACGTTGCGGGAGAACACGTTGCGGTAGCCGGTAGCGAACAGGGCCTGCGACGCCTGATCGAGGGTGCGTCCGATGACGTCGGGGATCCGCGGCGGCGTTCCGGTGCCGTCGGAGATCTCGAGGACGATGATCGCACCGAGCGGCTGGGTGTTGCCGGCTGTGGGGGACTGGCCGACGAAGGGGCCCGCTGACCGGTAGTCCTCGACCTCGGTGGTCGCGAAGCGGAACCCGGCCGTCAGGGCGATGTCCTCGGCCTCCTCCACCGAGCTGGCGCGCAGCAGGTCCGGGACGGGCGCGGTCGGGATCGGGCCGGGGTCGGGGAAGTCCTCGGGCTCGTAGCGCTGCACCACCCGGGACATGTAGTCGGCCCACATCGGCGCGGGGATGGTGCCGCCGAAGACCTGCCCGTAGGACCGACCGGCGATCGTGACGTTGCGCAGCAGCTGCGGGTCGGTCCGCAGGCACTCCCGGGGGTTGCTCTCCAGGGGCTGGCCGCAGGCCTCGCGGGCCTGGGCCTCGGTCTCGTAGATACGGTTGTTGTTCGGGTAGCCGATCCAGGCGGCGGTGGCCAGTTGCCGCACGAACCCGACGAACCAGGCGTCCCGGTTGTCGTTGGTCGACCCGGTCTTCCCCCTGGTGGGCCACTCACCGAGGTTCGCTCCGGGCGCGGTCCCGCCGGCCTCGACAGGCCCCGCCAGCAGGTCGACCGCGCGGTCGGCGACCTCTTGGTCGATGACCTGCTCGCAGTCGCCGTTGTGCTCCCAGATGAGCCGGCCGTCGGGGCCCTCGATGCGCTCGATCGGGTGGGGGGCGCAGTAGCTGCCGCGGTTCGCGAGGGTGGCGTAGGCGCTGGCCATCGCCAACGGGAAGATGTCGGTGGCGCCGAGCGCCAGCGGGCAGAAGATGTCGTTGTCGGGGATGTCGTAGCCGCTGAGCCGGCGGAACACCTCCGCGGTGCGGTCGGGCCCGATCTCGCCGATCAGCAGCGCGTGGTAGACGTTGCTGGAGCGGGCCATGGCGCCGTACATGTCGAGGACGTCGTTGCCGCCGGTGTTCCGCGGCTCCCACAGGCCGCTGTCGGTCGAGCCGTCGGGGCAGCCGGCGATCGGCTGCGGGCCCCGGGCGTCGAGGGTCAGGCCGGCCGAGAGCCCGTCCTCCATCGCCGCGACGGCGACCACCGGCTTGAAGGCCGAGCCGGGCTGCCGGCCCGAGGCGCCCATCCCGGGGACGGCGGCGTTGACCGTGGTGCGGTCGCACAGCAGCTGTCCGGACTCGAGCTGGTCGGCCCAGCGCCCGTCCTCCAGGCAGCTGCCGAAGCCGTAGGGTCCGAGCGCGAGGGCCCGGATCGCGCCGGTGCCCGGCTCGATCGACACGATGGAGCCCATGGGTGAGCGGGCGATCTCCTCCGGGCCGGCGTCCTCGGTGAGCAGGGCGCGGCGCAGGGCGGCCTCACCCTCCTCCTGCATCTCGATGTCGAGGGTGGTGTGGATCCTCAGGCCCGACTGGAACACGAAGCGGCGCCGCTCATCGGTGGTGGCGCCCATGGCCTGGAGGGCGTCGGTCTGGGTCCCCAGAGAATCGGCGACGCGTTCGTTGACCAGCAGCTGGGAGATCCAGTTGACCCAGAAGGGGTTGGAGGGGGCCGGCGGGTCGGAGAGCTCGACCTCCAGCGGCTGATCGATCGCCGCCTGGGCCTGGGCGGGGGTCACGAAGCCGTGCTGGGCCATCTGGCGCAGCACGATGTTGCGGCGAGCCTCGGCGTTGTCCATCGAGTTGATCGGGTTGTTGGCCTCGGGGGCCCGCAGGAGGCCGGCGAGCATGGCCGCCTCTCCGAGGGTCAGGTCGCCGACGTCTTTGGAGAAGTAGCGGTCGGCAGCGGTCCCGATGCCGTAGACGCCGACACCGAAGTACGACCGGTTCAGGTACCGCTCGAGGATCTCGTCCTTGGTGAACGTGTCCTCGAGCTGGATCGCGTAGATCGCCTCCTCGAGCTTGCGTGCCAGGGTCTGCTCGGGGCTCAGGAAGGTCATCTTCACGTACTGCTGGGTGATGGTCGAGGCACCCGACTCGATGCCACCGGCCCGGAAGTTGGTCAGTGCCGCACGGGCGATCGCGAGGTGGTTGACGCCTTCGTGCTCGTAGAAGGCCGCATCCTCGGTGGCGAGCACGGCATCGATGGCCACCTGGGGGATCTCGTCGAGGGCGACCGGGACGCGGTTCTCCTCGAAGGTCAGCTCGGCGAGCTCCGTGCCGTCGTCGGCGTAGACGTAGGAGTTCTGCGGCGGCGTGTCCGCTTCGCCGAGCGGCGGGATGTCCAGCACGTCGGAGCGCACCGTGGCCAGCAGCTGATCGACGGCCAGTGCCCCGGGCAGGAACATCGCCCCGATCAGCACCCCCGTGGCGGCCACGATGACCACGATCAGGACGAGCCGGGCGACGATCGCCCCCAGTCGGCCGGCGATGCGCAGCCCGAGCGGTGCCGTGCGTGGTTGGTTCACCCTGGACCTCGGCCGATGTCGACGGGACGCGCTGTGGGTGGTGTGACGTGCGGGAGCAGGTGATGGTTCCCGCTCCCCGGGAAGGGGCGCACGCCCCTTTTGCGGGCCTTGGAAGGATACCGGGGGCCCAGTCGCCAGGTCAGAGGTAGCCGCGAGCGTTCGGCGGGGGTCGGTCACCGCCCGGCTCGGGCGGCTCGACCCGGCGCTGCAGGTCGCTGGGTGCCTCCTGGAAGGTTCGCCCCCCGAACCGGTCGCGGATCTGGTCGTCGAGGCGGGCAGCGGTGGTGGCGATGGCGATCACCGCGGTCTGGAGCTCGGGGAGGTCCAGGGTGCTGCCCAAGAGGGTGTGCCGGAGCCACACGGCTTGGTGCACCGGGTCGTAGCTGAAGGCGCCGAAGCCCAGGGTGTGGTTCGTGGTGAGCAGGTAGTGCCCCAGCTCAGCGGTGAAGGGGACGTCGAGGTTGGTGACGGAGAAGACGCCGACCTGCGGCCCCACGGGACTGCCCGACACGGTGACGAAGACCCGGGCGTCCTCGTGGGTGAAGGTGATGTTGCCGAAGGCATCGACCTCGTGCCCGCCCAGGCTGGCCCGGAGCAGGCCGCTGACGTACTCCCGGAGGTCCTCGGGGTCGAGGAACACCCCGGTCCGCCGAGGTGGACGTGGCGCCGCGTGTCCGGTCGGCACCTCGGTGAGTGCCGTTGACGGCAGGTCACGCCGCGGGTCGCGTTGCGCCTCGTCCTCCGACGTCGAGGTGTCCGCCTCCTCGGGGTCGTCGGCCCCTGGATCGCGAGGCTGCCGGCCTGGGTCGTGGCGGTCATCGGTCATCGCGCCCTCCCGGTCACGAGCGTGCTGGCGATCGCGTCCAAACCCTCCAGATCGTGGACGTCGCCGCCGAGCAGCGGCACCTCGACGAGCGCGGGGACCTCGACGCCGAACAAGCCGGCTGCGACGTCCCGACGCTGCCTGGCTGCCAGGTTGCGCACGTCGCCGAGCAGGCGCAAGGCACCGGCCATGGCCAGCTCTTCGGACCGGGACGCCGGCGGTCGGTCGTCGGCGTCGCTGAGCACGCCGGCGTCGGCCTCCAGGCCCTGCACGGCGCGTTCCAGGCCGGCATCGGTCGGGTCCCGTGGGACCTCGGGACGCACGCGGTTGACGACCACCCCGGCCGCGTGGAGGCCCTCCTGCTCGAGGCGTTCCAGGAAGAATCGGGCCTCCCGCAGCGGCGGAGGCTCGGCCGAGGTGACCACCACGAACTGTGAGGACGGAGCACGCAGCAGCGTCAGCACCTCCTCGGCGCGCTGCTTGAACCCGTCGTACATGCCCTCGAAGTCACGGAAGAAGTCCGCGAGGTCCTGGAGCAGTTCCATGCCGGTGACCCGGCCGGCGACCCGTATGAAGGCCGTCGCTCCGGCGCCCACCACCTTGCCGATACCGCGGCCTGCGGCCACGCCGGGTTTCAGCAGCAGTTTCAGCAGCCGACCCTCCAGGAAGGAGGTCATGCGCCGCGGTGCATCCAGGAAGTCCAGCGCGGAGCGGGTCGGTGGGGTATCGATGACGAGCAGATCGAACGCCCCCTCCTCGTGGAGCTCGTGGAGACGCTCCATCGCCATGTACTCCTGGGTACCCGACAGCGTGGAGGACAGCTGTCGGTAGATGCGGTTCGAGGTGATCGCCGCGGCTTCCTCGGGTGACGAGGCGTGGCGGTGGATCAGACGATCGAAGGTCGTCTGCATGTCCAGCATCATCGCCCACAGTTCGCCCGTACCATCACCCCGGTGGGCAGCATCCAGCGGGACCTCGGTGGGCTCGTCGTCCAGCCCCTCGAGCCCCATGGCCTGCGCCAACCGGCGCGCCGGGTCGATGGTGAGCACCAGTGCCCGGCGCCCCTGCTGGGCGGCCGCGAGCCCCAGCGCCGCGGCGGACGTCGTCTTGCCGACCCCGCCCGAGCCGGTGGCCACGAGGATGTGGGCGTCACGGACCGCGCCGGCCAGGGTCCCGCGGCGGGCGGCGTCGAGGTGGCTGCTCACAGCCGAGCTCCTGCGACGGCGGCGTAGCCGCTAGCGTCGAGCCGTTCGCGGGCACGGGGTCCGTCCTCGCCCGCCTGCAGGGCCAGCACGTCGGCGAGCACCTCGAGATCGTCGACGCCGAAGGTGCTGCCCGACAGCAGGGGGAGCCCGAGCACGGGGCTGCCGGACGCGACCAGTTGGGCGCGGAGACCCGCCTGGTGCTGCTGGCGGGCGACATGCGCGGCGGCCAGGTCCAGCGTCAGCTCGCTGGTCCGGCCGGACATCCGGGCGCCGTGGGTCTCCGCGCAGGCCCGCAGCCTGTCGGCTCCGGCCTTCTGGAGCCGCTGGAGGGCCTCGGCGTCGAGGCGCGGCAGGGTGACCTGGTTGGCGAGGATCGGGCCGGTGGCGATCCCTGCGGCATGCAACGCGGCCAACCCCTCCGTGGTCTCGCGGACCGGCATCTCCTCCAGCAGGGTCACGATGACGGCCTGGACCCGACGGGGGTCGGTCAGCATCTCCTTGATCTGCCCGGCCTGGCGGCGGATCGGACCGACGCGGACGATGTCGGTCACCGCCTCGGGTGCCTGGAGGAACGGCACGATGCGCCCCGTCGGCGGCGCGTCGAGGACGATGAGGTCGTAGGAGCGGCGGCCGTCCGGCCGGCGACGCGCCTCGATCTCGTAGAGCTTGCCGACCAGCAGCAGGTCACGCAGGCCCGGTGCGGCCGTGGTCACGAAGTCGAGGGCGTTGGAGCGCTCCATCATCCACTGGACGCGCTTCAGCCCGTAGAACAGCTCCAGGTACTCGTAGACCGACTCGGCGGGGTCGATGGCCGCGCCCCACAGCCCCGGCCGGAACTCCCGCTCGGCGTAGTCCCAGGGTTGGGTGCCGAACAACCGGCTGAACCCCTGTCGCTCCTCCACCTCCACGAGCAGCGTCCGCCGTCCGGATGCGACCCCGGCCAGCGCGAGCGCGGCAGCGGCGGTGGTCTTGCCGACCCCGCCCTTACCGGTGACGATCGTCACGTGGGGACCGAGGAGCGCGTCGAAGCCAGCGAGCGCAGGTCCCTGGCCGCTCATCGGTGGTGTTCCCCTCCCTGCGCCGGATCACGCCGAGCCGGTCCTGGCCCGCCCGCCGGGCGCTGTCGAGCCTAACGGTCACACGGGAGCGTTCGTGGCCGACGGCTGCGCGGTGCGTCGCCGCGTCACTGGATCGCCGGTCGCGCCGGCGGCGCTGCTCGCGTCAGCACCGGGGCGCAGGGGCAGCCTGGGTACCCTGCGCGCCATGTCGAGCTCACCGACGGCGTCCCGCCGCCCCTCCCTGTTGTCCGCGCTGGTCGCCCTGGGCCTCGCGGTGTCCTTCGCGTTGGCTGCCGGCGGGGTCGCGGCGGCCGCCGAGGACGGCGCGGGTACGGCCGTGACCTCGGTGGAGATCCTGCCCCTACGGGGCGGGTTCATCGATCCGCCGGTCGTGGCGCAGATCCGCGAGGTCATCGACATCGCTGAGCGGGAGGGGTCGGACCTGGTGGTCCTGCAGTACACGTCGGGTGGTGGGGTGTCAGCGGACCTCGACGGGTTGCTGCGGGCGATGGAGACCAGCCCTGTGCCGATCGCGGCGCTGATCGGGCCGCTCGGCACCGGCGCGGAGGCCGTCGGCGCCGCCGGGCTGCTGTGGCTCGCCGCCGATGTGCGCGCGGTGTCCGCCGACGCGTCGGTGGGGCCACTGGATCCGGCGGACCTGACCGACACCGCCGGCGACTACCCGATCGCGACGAGGACTCAGGCCTTCCTCACCGCCGCTGGAGCGGAGTTGGTGATCGCGGACCGGTTGCTGACCGAGGCGGTGCCGGCCGAAGAACTCGTCGAGGCCGGGGTGGTGACGCTGACCGCCCAGGGTCTGGAGCCCCTGCTGGTCGAGTTGGATGGGGGGACGGTCGGTGACACCCAGCTGACGATCCGGCCGGACGAGGTCGAGGTCCGCTTCCACTCCCTCGGCCTCGTCCGTCGACTCCTGCATGCCGCCACCACCGCACCCTTCATCTACCTGCTACTGGTCGTGGGCCTCGGGATGCTGCTGTTCGAGGTGTTCCAGCCCGGGTTCGGGGTCGCCGGGTTGGCCGGGATCATCACCGCGGCCATCGGCATCTTCGGGTTGACGGTGCTCCCCGTCACGTGGTGGGCGGTCGCACTGGTGGTGCTCGGGTTACTGCTCTACGCGCTGGACACCGCGCTCGCCGGGTTCGGCCCGGTCACGTTGGCGGCAACCGCTGCCTTCGTGGTGGGGTCCGCCAACTTCTACGCCGCACCGGCGCTGGACCTGCCGTGGTGGCTGATCGCTGCGACCACGGTCACCGCCCTCGTCTTCTTCGTCTTCATCATGACGAGCCTGCTGCGGGCGCAGGCTGGACCCGAGGGGGTCACCGTCGACGAGCTGGTGGGCCGGCCGGGCATCGTCCGCTCGGTGCTGAACCCGGAGGGCCACGTCTATATCGACGGTGCCCTGTGGCGGGCGCGGTGGACCGGTGGCACCAAGCGCGCGAAGGTGGGCACCCCGGTGCGGGTCCACGGGGTCGACGGCGCTGTCGTGCTCGTGGAGCCCTTCGACCCGTCGGCGGGAGGTGCCCACGCACCACAGACGGACGGCGCGGTCAGCGTCGCCAGCGAGGCCGATCCGAGCTCGGCCGAGCCTCGCCACTGAGCTGTGCCCCGGTCGGGTGGGTCGGCTGAGACGGCCACGCGGGCCCCGGCCGTTAGCTGTCAGGGAGCGATCGCTAGCGATGGGCAAGCGCCGGGGGTCTGGTGCGTTCGCCGCACACACCGTACTGTTCCGGCTGTGACGCCGGGCCCGCGGGAACCGAGCCCGGTCGCAGGGGGAGGCTCGTGCAGGGAGCACAGGACGAGGTGGTGGGCGTGGCTCGGTTGGCCCTGGTCACCGAGACCGCCGACGTCGGCGAAGCGTGGGAGCAGGACGCACTGTGCCGTGGCGCCGAAGGCGCGCTGTTCTTCGGACCTCACGGGTTCGAGCCCAAGCGCGAACGTGTCATCCGCGAGGAGGCGGCGAAGGCGATCTGCGCCCGCTGTCCGGCACTGCTCGCCTGCCGGGAGCACGCGCTTCGCCACGGGGAGCGCTACGGGGTGTGGGGTGGCCTCGGTGAGGCAGAGCGTCGCGCGCTGCTGGAACGCGAGGGACGGATCGCCCAGGCCGGGTGACACCACCTCGGTGTTGCATCCGCGGCCGTCGCTGGGGTACCAAGCGCCGGCACCCTCGCCGCGAGCGCTGCTGCTCGGCGCCATCGACCACCAGGAGATCACCGTGACCCGCTGGGAGTACGCGACCGCACCGCTGATCAGCCACGCGCTGCAGCAGATCCTGAACCAGTGGGGTGACGACGGGTGGGAGCTGGTGGCCATCGCGGAGAACGTCGCCTACTTCAAGCGACCGAAGAGCTCGTGAGCTCGACCGCCGCGGCCCGCCTGGCGGCCCTCGACCTGACGCTGCCCGAGGTCCCTGCCCCGGCTGCCGCCTACCAGCCGTGGTCGGTCGGTGGGGACCTGGTGTTCACGGCCGGGCAGCTCCCCCTGATCGAGGGGTCGCTGCCCCGAACGGGTCGGCTCGGTGAGGAACTGGCCACCGCCGACGGTGCCGCGCTCGCCCGCCTCGCCGCGCTGAACCTGCTGGCTATCGGGGTCGCGGCATGCGGATCGCTGGAGGCATTCAGGGTGGTCAAGGTGGTGGTGTTCGTCGCCTCCGCCGAGGGGTTCCACGAGCAGCACCTGGTCGCCAACGGGGCATCCCATCTGCTCGGTGAGGTGCTGGGAGATCGCGGTGTCCACGCCCGCTCGGCGGTGGGGGTGCCGGCCCTGCCACTCGGCGCTCCCGTCGAGGGGGAGGCCATCCTCGAGCGGGTGCCGTGGTGAGCGTCGGCGACGAAAGCGACCCCGGGATGGCCGCCCCGAAGGACGCCGTGACGGTGATCGTGGTCCGGGACGCCCCTGGTACCGGCTCCGGTGGTGACCGCCTCGAGGTCCTGTTGCTGGAGCGCCACGGGGCCAGCGCCTTCGCCCCGGGAGCGTTGGTCTTCCCGGGAGGCAAGCTCGATCCCACCGATGCGCAGCTCGACCCGACCCGTGTCCGCTGCACCGATCCAGAGCGGTGGGCGGACCGTCTGGGCGTCGCGGGGGCGGACGCAGCGGTGGCGATGCTGGTCGCCGCCGTACGTGAGACCTTCGAGGAGGCAGGCATCCTGCTGGTCCGCGGGGACGGCGCCGCCCCCGCCCTACCCGCCAACCTCGCGGTGACCCGGGCGCGCATGGCAGCCCGCGACGGGGCCTACGACTGGCGGGAGTGGCTGGCGCGACACGAGCTGGTGCTCGACCTCGATGCGATGGCGATGTGGTCCTGGTGGTTGACCCCACAGGGGGAGCCCCGACGCTACGACACCCGCTTCCTCGTCGCGGGCCTGCCCGCCGGGCAGGCAGCCACCCACGACGAGGTCGAGACCACCTCGATGCGGTGGATCCGGCCCGCCGACGCGCTGACGGCCCATGCCGAGGGACGGCTCCACGTGATCTTCCCCACCCGGCGGACCCTCGAGCAGTTGGCTGCACACCCCGACGCTGCCAGCGTGCTGGCCGCAGCGCGGTCTGAGGCGGTCGACCTCCGGCGCATCGAGCCGTCGGTGGTCCGGGTCGATGGAGCGCCCATGGTCCAGCACCCCGACGGCGGCCCACCGGCCCCTGTCTGAGGCCCGCCGCCGGAGCACGGTGGCTCGTCGCATCGGGTCAGCGCTCGCACGCGGGGTTCGCCGAGCGCGCACGTCGCGGTCCGCGGTGAGCTTGGTTCCATCCACCGGACGGGCGGGTGCGAACCCCGATCGCACAAGACGGTGGCGGCGCACCGCGCGCTCCCCGTGAGGGGCCGCCCTCCCCGGAGAGCGCGACCTCCGCCGGTGCGTCGTCGCCACCGGTCGCACCCCTGGCGACCGCGGCCGGGCCCTGGGATCCCCGCACCTCCCAGGGCCCGGCGCTCCACCTCGTGCCGTCACGAGCGAGCCCGGGGCACGAGTAGCCTGGCTGGCATGATCGATCCACGACGACTCACCGACGACCTCGAGGCGACCGCGACCGCGCTCGGCCGGCGAGGCTTCGACCGTGCGGCGCTGGAACAGCTCCGCGACCTCGATGCTCACCGACGCTCGCTGACGGCTGGTGTGGATCGCGCCCGCTCGGAGCAGCGTTCGGCGTCCAAGGCCATCGGCCAGGCGACCGCCGAGGAGCGCGGGCAGCTGATCGAGGCGGCGCAGGCGCTCAAGGAGGAGGTGGCCAGGCTCGAGGCGCAGCTCGCCGAGGTCCAGGCCGAGCACGCCGCGGCCTTCGCGCGCGTCCCCAACCTCCCCCACCCCGACGCGCCCGACGGTGTCGAGGGCGACGGCGTCGTGCTGCGCACCATCGGACCGCCGCGCCCCGGGCTCACGGACCCGAAGGACCACGTCGACCTGCTCGAGGCCGCCGACGCCCTCGATCTCGCCCGCGGCGCCAAGGTCTCCGGTGCTCGCTTCGCCTTCCTCAAGGGCGAGGGGGCGCTGCTGGAGTTCGCCTTGGTGCGCTATGCCATCGAGGTGGCGATGCGCCACGGCCACACCCCGGTGATCCCGCCGGTGCTCGTGCGTGAGGAGGCCATGTACGGCACGGGCTTCCTGCCCACCGACGAGCAGCAGCTGTTCGCCACCCGCGACGACGACCTCTACCTCGTCGGTACCTCCGAGGTGCCGCTGGCCGCGCTCCACCTCGACGAGCTGTTCGCCCCCGAGGACCTGCCCGTGCGGTATGCGGGGTACTCGCCCTGTTTCCGTCGGGAGGCCGGCGCCCACGGCAAGGACACCCGCGGGATCCTACGGGTGCACCAGTTCGAGAAGGTCGAGCTGTTCTCCTTCGTCGCTCCCGAGGACTCCGACGCCGAACACGAGCGCATCCTGGCCATCGAGGAGGAGATCTTCACGGGCCTGGAGATCCACGCGCAGGTGGTGGACATCCCCGTCGGCGACCTCGGAGCCTCCGCGGCCCGCAAGTTCGACCTGGAGGCGTGGCTGCCTGGACAGGGCGCCTACCGCGAGGTCACCTCGTGCTCGAACACCACCGACTACCAGGCGCGCCGGTTGCGGACCCGTATCCGCGTCGCCGATGGTGACAACGTGCTGGTGCACACCCTGAACGGCACCGCCCTGGCCGTCCAGCGTGCGATCATCGCCCTGGTCGAGCAGCATCAGCGGCCCGACGGGACCGTGGCGGTCCCGGCGGCGCTCCAGCCGCACCTGGGACGTGAGGTGCTGTTCGCCCGGTGACCCCGTGCGGTCCTCGCCGGGTGCACCTCCACGGGTAGCCTGCGGGCGATCCTGCCACGTGGGTGGTGGGTCCAGGAGGGTTGGCCGAGCGGACGAAGGCAGCGGTCTTGAAAACCGCCGTGCGGCGTGAGCCGTACCGTGGGTTCGAATCCCACACCCTCCGCGCCATCGTTGGAAGGCCACGGGTCGGCGATCCGGTCCAGTCCGGTCCGGTCCAGTCCAGTCCGTGAGTGTCGCGTGAGGAAGGGCGGCAGGGTGGTCGCAGGCGAGGTGTCGACGTCCGACGTTGGTGCCCCGCAGGCCCCGCCCGCGTCCGAGGGCGGGGCCACCCGGCTGCTGCGGCGCGCCCGGTTCCAGCCGTTGTTGCTCGTGGGCGCGGCGGTGACCGTGGCGCCGACGCTGTACGTCGCGCAGGCGCCACCGTGGGCCTTCGCCTACGTCGCCGTCACGGCGCTGGTCGCACTGGCCATGTGGGGCCGGTCTCAGGTCCGGCCGTTGTTCACCCGCCAGCATCATGCCGCGTCCCTGGGCATGACCGTGCTCGGGGTCGGCGGCCTGCTGGTCGTCCTCGTCGGTGCGGGATGGTCGACGGCGCCTGAGCTGGTCATGCTGATAACGGCCCTGGGCGCCGTGGTCGCGGTCGCCCCGGATCGGCGGATCGTCTGGGTGTTCCAGGTCGTGATCGTGACGCTGCTGTTCGCTGCCCTGCGGGTCGGCCTGGGGTCCTGGATCATCGCCGCGCTGGTGTCCGTGCAGGTCGTCACGATCATGGTGGTCGTCGACACCTTCTCCCAACGGCTGTACGCCGTCCGGGTGGCTGAGCAGGAGGCGAGGCTGGCCGCCGAGCGTCGCGGTGAGCTCCTCGAGGCCGTCCGTCAACTGCCCCGCGGCAGCGTCCACGGCGCGGAGCAGGCTGCCGTCGCCACGCTGCGCGAGCTCGCGTTCGACGTCGCTGCGGTGGTGCGTGTCGACGGCGATCACCTGTGGGAGCGGGTGATCTCGGGTGTGGCGCCGATCGGGGGGCCGGTCACGCGCGGGCGCGGGTTGGCCTGGCAGGCGGTCATGGAGGATCGGACGCTGGTCACCGACCGCTACGGCGACACGACCAACCAGCTCCCCGGCCGGGAGTTCCTCAAAGGCGTCGTCGCCACCCCGATCCGGATCGAGGGTCAGCCGGTCGGAGCGCTCGCCGGGGGGCGCAGGGTGGCCTGGCGCCCGAGCGATGACGAGGTGGAGATCGTCGAGGTGATGGCCGCCCACCTCGGCTCGGTGATGGCCAACCGTGCGACCGTGCTGCGGCAGCAGGAGCTGCTGGAACAGGCGGCACGGCTGGATCAGATGGGAAGGGGCCTCCTCGAAGCCGTGTCGGAGGAGGTCCGCGATCCTCTGACGGTACTGCGTCTCGGCGCGCAGACGCTCATGGACCACGCGGCGGATCTCGACGACGACGACCGTGTGCGCCTGCTGCGTCGTCTGCGGTCCGAGTCCGAGGAGCTGCGGTTGGTGATCGACACCATCCTCGACTTCTCCCGGTTCCACGAGCGCCGGGCCGAACCGCAGCCCGAAGAGGTGCTGCTCGACCCGCTCCTGCGATCCAGCGGCATCGTGGTCGAGGACGGGTGGGCGGACGCCGACAGGGGTGCGGGTGTGGGCGACCTCGTCGTGCTCCTGGATCGTGAGTTGGCCGTCTCGGGGCTCGCGCTCCTGGTCGCGTCGGTGCGGGTGCGGACCGGGCACCCGATGGCCGTCCGGCTCACGCGCAGCGCTGCTGGTGACGAGGTCGGTCTGGCGTTCCCGGCAGGGCGGTTCGCTCGCGGTGCGAGCGTGCTGGTCGGCGTCGCGACCCAGCTGCTGACCTCCGCAGGTGCCCGGGTCGAGGTGAGCGAGCGGACCGACCGTGCGAGGTTGTGGCTGCGGTTGGCCCAGGAGACGCCCGACGAGTCCCCGGGCGGGGTGCGCAGATGAACCTCGCCAGCGGTCCTTCGTGGCGACCACTTGAGCTCCTCGAGGAGCCTGTGGTGCGGGCCGCGCTGGTGTTGCCGGCGTTCGTGGCCCTTTTGCTGGTGCTGCTCACGGGGGAGCTCCGCAGCCTCCCGCTGTTCCTCTCGCTCACTGTGGCCGGCCTGGCCGTCGCGGTCGGCTCCATCGTCCAGCCCCCGTCTCCCCCCCTGCCGCGGGGGTGGCACGAGGACGCCTTCTGGGCCGTCACGGCCGGGGCGGTCGGCCCACTCCTGGCAGCCGTCCTGCTGGTCTGGGCGGTCGAGATCGATGTCCGTCTCTTCGCCCCGTTGTTCGCGATGGTCCTGCTGGTCAACGGCTTCGTGGCTCCCTGGCGCAGCCGGTCGTGGCTGATGCTGTGGGTCGTGGCGCTGTGGGTGATCGTGGTGGTCGGCGGGGGGGAACGTGATCCCACGGTGCTCCTGCTCCATCTCGGTGGAGGCCTGGCACTCGCGGCGACGACGAGACGGACCGCCGACGCCCTCACCATCGGCTACTCCCAGGCGGCGGAGGCGCGCAGGGCGGCGGAGCGTCGCGCGGAGCTGCTCGCTTCCGTCCTTCGGACCCAGGACCTCGATCCGGCCGTGGTGCTCCGAAGTGCCGCCGATGGTTTGCTCGCCCTGGGGTTCGACGTGGCCGCGGTACGCGAGGTCGACCGCGTTTCCGGGACCGCCCGGCTCATCGAGGGGGTCGCCCGAGCCGACGTCGCGCTGCCGGAGCTGCTGCCCCTCGACGAGGAGGACGTCGCAGCCGTCCTGGCGACGGCCCGACCGCGGTTCGTCCCCCGCGAGCGGCGCAACGGTGTCGACCTGGCGGGCGGCGCGCTCGGGGCGGCGGTGCTGTACCCGGTGCTCGACGGCGATGAGGTGATCGCGATCGTCGGGGCGGGGACGGCTGGCGAGGACCTCAGCCCCGACGTCGAGGAGGCGGCGGAGCTGTTGGTCGCGCAGGCGGGCGAGGCGCTGCTGCGCGCTCGCGCCTACCGAGCCGATGCCGAGACCACCCGTGAGCTGCAGCGACTCCAGCGCCACACCCAGGACTTCCTCTCGACGGTCTCCCACGAGCTCAGGACGCCGTTGACCGTGGTCCAGGGGCTTGCGGCGACGCTGTCGGATCGGTGGGACGCACTGGAGCACGAGCGGCGTCGGGATCTGCTCCACCGGGTCGACGCGAACGCCGACCGCCTGGCTGTGATGGTCACCCGGCTGCTCGACACCTCCCAGGTCAGTCGGGACGCCTTGCAGGTCCGGCTCAGCGAGGTGCGGCTCGATCCCCTGCTGCGTTCGTCGGTCGACCGGCTCGACGAGGTCCTGACCGGCTACGAGGTGGTGCTCGATGTGGATGACCGCCTCTACGTGGAGGTCGATCCGGTGCTGTTCGAGCACGTCATCGACAATCTGTTGGTGAACGTGGCGACCCACACCCCGTCCGGTACCACCGCCGTGGTGTCGGCGCGGTCGAGGGGCGACCGGATCGTCATCGAGGTGGTCGACGATGGGCCGGGTGTCGACGACGAGGATCTCCCGCACCTGCTGGAGCGCTTCTACCGGGGTGGTGACAAGTCCCACCGCGCGAGCACCCGCGGTCTTGGGCTCGGGCTCGCGCTGGCCGCCGAGGTGGTGACCAACCACGGTGGTCGCCTGGAGGTCGGCCAGGGGCCCGGGGGCGGAGCCAGCTTCAGGTTCGATGTGACGGCGGCACCACCTCGGTGACGTCGCTGGTGACCCCACCGGCGCTGATCTGCGGCTCGTCGGCGTCGCCGTCGGCGTCGGTGTCGCCGGGATGGGCCAGGTTCGCGTTGAGTTCCGCGCCGAGCAGCACCGCGAGCGCGGTCAGCCACAGCCAGAGCAGCGCCACGATCGGCCCGGCGAGGGGGCCGTACACGGTGTCGGTGCCCGCCAGCCATGCCCCGTACACACGTAAACCTGTGCTGCCCAGCAGCCACACGCCCGTGGCTGCGGCAGCGCCGGGTAGGTCGCGCCACCACCGCTCGCGGCGCGGGACCGCGATCCGGTACAGCGCGGCGATCGCGAGCATGGCCAGCAGCACGACGGTGGGCCAGTAGGCAGCGCGCCAGACCATGACCAAGGGGCCGAGTTCGATCCCGAACCACTCCTCGGCCTGCTCGGCGAAGGCGGGGCCGGCGAGCAGGAGGGGAGCGAGGATCGTCCCGACGACCAGGGCGCCGAGCGTCACGGCGAACCCGATCAGTCGCTGGAGCCACCCGGCCCGGGTAGAGGAGCCGCCGTAGACCAGTGCCGTGGTGGTGAGGACGACCTTGACCGCCCGCGAGGCGACCCAGATGGCGGCCACGAAGGCCGTGGACACCACCCCGACACCGCCGCCCTCGAGCAGGTCTCGCAGCAGGCGCTCCAGCCTTATGGAGTCGAGCGTCGACTGCGTCAGCGCGACGCTCGCCACCTCGAGGGCTCGTGCCACGAACTCGTCTTGCCAGTCCCGGCCGTCGATCACGGGCAGGAACGCCGGGACGGCGGCGATGATGGCCACGACCAGGGCCGGCAGCGAGAGGATGATGTAGAAGGAGGTCTCGGCGGCCAGACCGGGGAGGCGGTCGCGGATGGCGCCGTCGATCGTGCGGACCGCGACATCGGCCGGCCGACGCAGCGCCTTGGGCGTGCGCTCGATGATGGCCGCGGAGATGGGGTGCACGCGGGCAGGGTAGGGGCGTGTGCCCGTCTGCGGCGTGACTGCTACCCTCCGGGCGCCGAGCCACGGTTGCGATCGCGGCTCGGGCGCCAGGAGGCTTCGCCTAGTCTGGTCTATGGCGCGGGATTGCTAATCCCGTTGGGTCTACTCGGCCCTCGAGGGTTCAAATCCCTCAGCCTCCGCTCACGATGTTCCCACCGTACGTTGCACCTTGTACGACCTGCGCTGGTAGCTCAGTCCGGATAGAGCACCTGACTACGGATCAGGCGGCCGGGGGTTCGAATCCCTCCCAGCGCGC
>PWEU01000210.1 GCA_003554005.1 Nitriliruptoraceae bacterium | reverse complement strand
GCGCACCGCACCTCGGTCCGGCGCATCCCGAGGGTGCGGTCCTCGTCCAGGATCACCGCCTCCTGCGCCTCGGGGGCGTAGAAGCTCGGCCAGCCACAGTGGGCGTCGAACTTGGTCTCGGAGCGGAACAGCACCGTCCCGCACCCGCGACACCGGTAGGTCCCCTCCGTGGTGGTGTCCCAGTACGTCCCCGTGAAGGGCCGCTCGGTCCCCGCCTGCCGCAGCACGTGGAAGGCCTCGGGGTCGAGGGCGGCCCGCCACTGGGCCTCGGTCCAGTCGCGTCGGTCGGTCATCTCGCAGCTCCGTGAGGTCGGGGGATGAGGGTAGGTGGGCGTCGCGCGCCACAGGCGTCGGGCTCAGCTGGCGCTGGCGTGGGTCAACGGGACCGCCAGCCGGGGGGCCAGCGCCAGCCGGTGACCGAGCAGCAGCACCCTGCCGAGTTGGGCGACCAGCGCGCTACCGGTGGTGTCACGTCGGAGTTCGTCGCGACGGTCCAGCAGGATGCCGAGCGCGTCGAGCACCGGGGCCTCCGCCTCCTGCGAACCCTCGGCCACGACCTCGCCGATCCGCCACGGGCCGTCCCCGGCCTCCTCGCGGAGTTCGCGGAGCCGGCTGAAGTAGCGGCAGGGTCGGTGCCCACCGTCGGCCTGCACGAGGATGAGCACCCTGGCCCTGAGGTCGCCCTCGTCGGCCACCGGCGGGATGGGGGCCAGGGTCGACCACGCCCGCCCGGGGAGCAGCAGGGCGACGCGGTTGACCCCGAGGGGGAGCAGGAGCGCGAGCACCTCCACCAGCGCGGGCACGGGACCCTCCTCGTCGAAGGGGCGCAGGGTGTTGACGGCCACCGCTTCGTCATCGATGCAGGCGAGCAGGGTGGGCAGCGGCCAGGCGCCTGCGGCCAGGTCGCCCGCTGCGAGATCGAGCAGGAACCCCTCGGCCTGGTCCCAGGTGGGGAGCGACGGGGCGGACAGTTCCATGGTGTGGCTCCTCGGGTCGGCGAGGTGCCCAGCCTCCCCCCTGCGAGGCCCCGAGCGGTTCTGGATCCTGTTCCGCCTGTGGATAGCCGGCACTCCACGGGGGCGACAGAGGCGACGCCAGTACGCTCCCCACTCGAGCCGTCGACCCAGCCATCGACCAGGAGTCAGCATGGGCCCCTCCACCCGAGCGGTCGTCGCCCCTGACGACCTGCGTGCGCTGGCGGTGGAGGCGGCCACCGGGGCCGGGGAGCTGCTCCAGCGCTTCGCCCGGGACCTGGCCGAGGGCGCCGACCTCGATGTCGATCACAAGGCGAGCGCCACCGATCCGGTCTCCGCGGCGGATGCAGCGGCCGAACGCGCCATCGTCGAGACGCTGCTGACCGCGCTCCCCGACGACGGCATCCTCGGCGAGGAGGCCCAGGTCCCGCGCGAGGGCAGCACGGGACGCACCTGGGTCATCGATCCCCTGGACGGCACGGTCAACTTCCTCTACGGCTGGCCGCTGTGGTGCGTGTCGGTGGCCTGCGTCGACGCCGACGGCACGATCGCCGGCGCGATCGTGCATCCCCCCAGCGGGGAGGTGTTCCACGGGGCGCGGGGTCAGGGCGCCTGGCTCGGGGAGCGCGCGTTGCGGGTCCGGGAGGTCGACGATCCGGCCCACGGCCTGGTCTGTACCGGCTTCGCCTACGACCGTGCCGTGCGGACCGACTGGGGGCAGGAGGCCGTCGGGCTGCTGTCGCGCTTCCGCGACCTTCGCCGTGGCGGGGCCGCCGCCCTCGACCTCGCCTGGGTCGCCGCCGGGCGCGCCGACGCCTACGTGGAGTTCGCCCTGCACCCCTGGGACTGGGCCGTGGGACGGCTGCTGGTCATCGAGGCCGGTGGGGTGGTCACCGAACTGCACCGCGAGCTGGGTGGGACCCGGCAACCGGGGCTGGTCGCCGGAGGTCGCCGCATGCACGACGCGCTGCTCGAGCACCTCGGGTACCGGCCATGAGCGGGGTCATCGACCTGCGGTCCGACACCGTCACCCGCCCCACGCCTGCGATGCGTCGCGCCATGGCCGCCGCGGAGGTCGGCGACGACCAGTACGGCGAGGATCCGAGCGTCACCGCCCTGGAGGAGCAGGTCGCCGGGCTGTTCGGTCGCGAGGCCGCGGTGTTCACGCCTACCGGCATCATGGCCACCCAGATGCTGCTGCGCTCGCTGGTGGCGCCGGGCTCCGAGGTCGTGTGCGAGGCAGGCGCCCACGTCGTGGCCTACGAGGCCGGTGCGGCCGCCATCAACGCGCAGGTCCAGTTCCGCACGGTGGAGGGCACGCGGGGGCTGCTGGAGTCCGACGCCGTCCGCGCGGCGCTGCGACCGGTTGGGTTCCCCAACACCGAGGTGGGTGCCATCTCGGCGGAGGAGACCACCAACCGCGGCGGCGGCGCGGTCCACGGGCTCGCGCGGCTGACGGCGCTGCGGGCGGTCGCCGACGAGCGTGGGCTCCCCCTCCACGGGGACGGGGCCCGGCTCTGGAACGCCCTGGCGGCCACGGGGGAGGACCCCGCAGCGGTCGGTGGCACCTTCACGGCCTTCAGCGTCTGCCTGTCCAAGGGGCTCGGCGCGCCCGTCGGTTCCCTGGCCGTCGGGGACGGCGACGTCATCGCCGAGGCCCGGAGATGGCGGCGACGCTTCGGGGGTGCGATGCGCCAGGCCGGTGTCCTGGCGGCAGCCGGCTCCCACGCGCTCGAGCACCACCGTGCGCGCCTGCTCGACGACCACGCCAACGCCCGGGTCATCGCCACCCGTCTGGCAGAGGCCCATCCGGGCCTGCTCGATCCGGCCGAGGTGACGACCAACATCGTCTACGTCCCGACCGGTCAGCGACCCGCCGCCGAGGTCATCGACGAGCTCGGCGGACAGGGCGTGCGCGTCGGGGCGATGGGCCCCCACCTGCTGCGGCTGGTCACCCACCTCGACGTCACCGCCGACCAGTGCCGCAGCGCCGCCGACCTGCTGGCCGCCGCCCTCGGGTCAGCCTCCCGGTCCGGCTGAGCGCCGCGTTCCGCCACGCCGACCCCGCCGACAGGAGCCACCGTGCACGTGCTGGTCACCGGAGCGACCGGGTTCGTCGGGGGTGCGCTGGTCCCACGGCTGCTGGCCGACGGGTACGAGGTCACCTGCCTGGTGCGGGATCCGGGGCGGCTGCGTGCCCCGTGGCGGGATGACGTCCGCGTCGTGCAGGGTCGGGTCGAGGACGCTCAGGCGGTGCTCCGGGCCGCCGACGGGGCTGCGGCGGCCTACTACCTCGTCCACGGGATGGGTGGCTCGACCCGCGATCTGGTCGCGCGCGAGCGGCAGGCTGCGGCGGGGTTCCGCGACGGGGTCGACCTGGCCGGGGTGCGGCGGGTGGTCTACCTCGGCGGCCTGGTGGACGAGGCCCGTCTCAGCACCACCTCGGTGCACCTCTACGCCCGCCAGCAGGCTGGTGTGGAGCTGCGCCAGGGACCGGTCCCGGTCACCGAGCTGCGGGCCGGGATCGTGCTCGGTGCCGGGAGCGCGTCCTTCGACCTCCTGCTGGCCGCGGCGCGGCTCCCGGTCCAGCTCGACCCACCCTGGGCGGCGTCGCTCACCCAGCCCATCGCGCTGGAGGACCTCCTGGAGCTGCTGCTGGTCGTGCTCGACGATCCCTGGGCGGACGGGCAGGTGCTGGACGTCGGTGGTCCAGAGGTGCTGACCTACGCCGAGCTGCTCCACCGGACCCGGCAGGAGCTCGGGGCGCGCGAGCTCGTGCGGCTCCGGGTGCCGTACCTGCCGCCGGAGGCGGTGGCGACGGCGGCGGCCGTCGCGGCGGGGATCCCGCCCGCCCTGGCGCTGGGACTGCTGCCCTCGGCCCGGGAGGACGCGGTCGTGCGGGACGGGGGTCGTTGCCGCCAGCGCTACCCGTGGACGTCCATGACGGGGCTCACCGATGCGCTGGCCGCCGCCGATCCACGGCGGGTGCCCCGGGCGAGCTGACCCGCGGGGCACGGCTCGGGGTCACAGCACCGAGGCGGAACGTCCCCATGCGCCCGTGCTGCGCTCGTGGTCCACCCGGGCGACGTCCCGACCGGCGGCCTCGGCGAAGCGCGCGACGGTCTCCCGCAGCCGCACCATGTCCTCCCTGACCAACGCCTGGGGTCCGTCGACCAGTGCCGACTCCGGATGCGGGTGGACGTCGACGATGACCCCGTCGGCGCCGACCGCGATCGCGGCACGGATCAGTGGCAGCACCAGCTCCCGCCTGCCGCCGGAGTGCGAGGGATCGATCATGATCGGCAGGTGGGACAGGGACTGGGCCACCGGCACCGCCGAGACGTCGAGGGTGTTGCGCGTCATCGGCTCGTAGGTGCGGATACCCCGCTCGCACAGCACGATCTGCAGGTTGCCGGTCTGGGCGATGTACTCCGCCGCCATGATCCACTCGTCGATCGTGGCGGTCAGTCCGCGCTTGAGCAGCACGGGCCGGCCCGCCATGCCGACCTCCTTGAGCAGCTGGAAGTTCTGCATGTTGCGGGCCCCGACCTGGAGCATGTCGGCCTTGGCGGCCACGGTCTCCACGTCGGCGGGGGTGACGACCTCGGTGACGAAGGGCAGCTGCAGGTCCCGGGCGGTGGCCTGCAGCAGGTCGAGTCCCGGCTCCCCGAGCCCCTGGAAGGAGTAGGGGGAGGTGCGGGGCTTGTAGGCCCCGCCGCGCAGGATCGTCGCCCCGGCCTCCTTCGCCATGCGGCAGGCCTCGAGGGTCTGCTCCTCGGTCTCCACCGCGCAGGGGCCGGCGATCAGGCTCACGGTGTCCCTGCCGATCGCCGAGTCACCGACCCAGACCGTGGACGGACGGGGGTGGGCGTCGTTGCTGACCAGCTTGTAGGGCTTGCTGACCCGGATCACGTCCTCGACGCCCGGGAAGGCGTGCAGCGGGAGCTCGGCGAAGTGGGTCAGGTCGCCGACCAACCCGATGATCGTCTGGTGCTTGCCGCGGGAGACGAAGGCGTCACCCCCGGCCTCCGCGACCGCGTGCACGACCTTGTCGATGTCGACGTCGCTGGCACCACCACGCATCACCACGACCATCGAGGTGTCCTCTCTCGCCACGATCGTCCCCTACCTCTCCCACACACCAGCGTCCGGCCGCGGACCCAGCGGATCGCGCCAGCGGACGGCTCGGCGAGCGAGATGACGACCGCTCCTGCGACCGGCGCGGCGGGATTCGTCCCGGTGACGGGGCATCGGACGGTGCGCGCGTTCGCCGGCAGGCTACCACCGCGCTCGCGGGTCCCGGCTGCCGGCGACGCGGTCGGTGACACGATCGGGCCGGTCGACCGGTCTACCCTGCGCCTGGACGAACCCGCGGGATCACTCCCCACGCTCAGGACCTGGCTGCGCCGTGCCCGACGAGACCACGACCGGACCTGCCGAGGCTTCGGCGCGCTGCCCTGAGTGCGACGCCGAGGTGGCACCGCCCGGCAGGTTCTGCGTCCGGTGTGGCACGTCGGTCGCGGCGCAGCACGAGCCAGAGGTGATGACCGCCGCAGCCCGCAGCGGCGGCACCGCATCGTCAGGTACCTCCGCCGACCCCGCCCCGCTCGGTGGGACACGGCGTTGGACCTCCAACGAGTTGCCACCGGCCAGCGGTCGGGGCGCGAGCCGTAGCTGCGCCAGCTGCGGAGCTGTCAACGCCAGGGACCGCGAGCTGTGCGTGGCGTGCGGTCTGGACCTCGAGCTCGACGACCGGACCGCGGTGGCGCCGCGACCTCCCCTGGACGCGGGCGAGCGCGTCGCGCGCCGCAGCGCCGCTCGTCGGCGCCTGCGCGCCCTGGTGGTGGCGGTGACGGCGGGGGTCGTGGTGGTGGGTGCCATCATCGCGGGGCTGGCGCTGGCCGAGCTCGGACCCTTCGCGGTCGAGGAGCAGCCCCTCGAGGCGGCCACCTTCACCGTCGAGCGCTACCTCGGCCAACCGGAGGTCCTCGAGCTCAGCGGGGTCGCGACCCTGACGAGCGCCGCACCTGCGGGTGACCGGGTGTTCTCGCCCGACCGGATGGTCGACGCCGATCCGCTGACGGCGTGGAGGGCCGACGCCACGGTCCGACCGCCCGCCACCGACGAGACCGTCGACGTGCTGCTGGCTGCACCGGCGTGGGTGACCGCGATCGCCGTCTCCAACGGCGATCACCACGACGCCGAGGCCTACGAGGCCAGCGGCCGCGTCCAACGGGCCGAGCTGTGGTTCGACGGTGACCTCGTGGTCGGTGCCACGCTGCTCGCCCTGGGCCGTCAGCGGCAGTTGCTCGCGCTCGAGGAACCGATCCTGACCACGGCGGTCCGGCTGTCGCTGGTCGAGGTGCTGGCGGGGGTGCGCCACGAGGAGCCGGCGCTGTCCACGGTCGAGCTCCGCGGCTACCCCGCCACCGACGACGACGTGCCGCTCGCCCTGGAGCGCGCCGAGCGCCGCCCGGCCGCGGGTTCGCTGGTCAGCACGGTGCAGCAGGGACCGCTGTCGGGGCGGCCCCGGGACGGGGCGGATCAGGGCTCGTAGGCGTAGAGCACCACGGTGTCACCGGGCAGCCGCGAGCTCCCAGGGCCCGGATCCTGGTCGTAGACGCGGTCGGGGTTGAAGAAGGCGGAGAAGCCACCCCGGCGCTCCACCTCGACGTCCAACCCGAGGGCCTCCAGCGCGGCCACGGCGTCCGCCACCCGTTCCCCCCGCACGTTCGGGAGCGCCACCGGCGCCGGGCCGTCGGAGACCACCACCTCGACGACGTCGCCGGCGTAGCGCGTGTCGCGGGGTGCCGGGTCCTGGGCGAGCACCTGGTCGACCGGGGCGGCCGCGTCGTGGCGGCGCTCGGAGATGACCAGCTCAAGACCCGCGTCGCGCACCAGCGTGCGCGCCTCGGCGAGCCCCGACCCGACCAGCTCGGGCACCGCGATCGGGGTCGGTCCGAGGCTGACGGTCACGGCCACCTCCGTGCCCTCGTCCACCTCCTCACCGGGTGGGGGATCGGTGCTGATGACCCGGCCCTGCGGGACCCGCTCGTGGTGGCGCTCGGTGACGGCGGTGCCCAGGTCGGCTGCGGTGAGGGTGGCCACGGCGTCGTCCACCGGGGCGCCGTCCACCTCCGGCACCATCACCTGCCGCGGACCGGCCGACAGCACCAGCCGCACCTCGGTGCCGAGCCGGGCGTCCCCGTGGGGTTCCTGGGGCAGGACGTGGCCCTCGGGGACCCCGAGGTCGTGGACGGTCCGGTCGAGGATCTGCGGCACGAAGCCGGCCCGCTCCAGCTGCTCCTCGGCGTTGGCGCCCGGGGAGCCCAGGACCGAGGGGACCGGGGTCACGGGTGCCAGCACGCGGTCCCACAGCAGGTAACCGCCGAGCGCCGAGCCACCGATCAGCGCGGTCAGCAGCAGCACGACCCAGGGCCATCGCCGCCGTCGACGACCAGGCCGGCGGCGTGGCTCGGCTTCCGTCGACGCAGTGGAGCCCGGGGGCCGGGATGGGCCCGGCTCGGTCGGTGGCTCCGGGGGGGCGCCGGTCGCGTCCTGGGTGTCCACCAGCTGGGTCTGGACCTCGGCGACCGGGACGACGACCGTGTGGCCGGGGGCGGGTGGCGGGGCGTTGGTCCCGAGCGGCGGGGTGGGCGCGGCGGGCTCCACCGGTGGCCGCGGGGGGACGCTCATGGTCAGGACGTC
The DNA here is from genome assembly GCA_003554005.1 of Nitriliruptoraceae bacterium. Taxonomy (GTDB): domain Bacteria; phylum Actinomycetota; class Nitriliruptoria; order Nitriliruptorales; family Nitriliruptoraceae; genus T1Sed10-7. The sequence continues at coordinate 8,292 of PWEU01000210.1, read as the reverse complement.
GGTGACCTGCGGCAGCAGCCCCGGCGTGTCACCGACCGCCGCCCGCAACCCGTGGGCGAAGGCCGCGGCGCTGCGCGTGCGCTCGGAGGGTTGCCGAGCGGTGGACGCCAGGACCAGGGCGTCGAGGGCCGGATCGAGCTCGTAGCCGAGCGAGGAAGGGGGTGGGACCGCGCGCTCGACGTGGGCGACGGCGGTCGAGAAGGGGGTCTCCCCGCTGTGGGGTGGGCAACCGGTCATGCACTCGAACAGCAGGATGCCGAGGGCGTAGACGTCGGCCCGACCGTCGACCGCAGCCCCCTGGACCGCTTCGGGAGCGAGGTAGTGGGGGGAGCCGACCAGCACCTCCGGACCGAAGGTCGCCGTGGCGTCGGCGGCGGCCCGGGCGAGCCCGAAGTCGGTGACGCGCACGCTGCCGTCCCGGCCGATCAGCAGGTTCTCCGGCTTGATGTCGCGGGGGACGAGCCCGGCGTCGTGGGCGGCCTGCAGCCCCGCCGCCGCGGGCACGAGGACCGCCAGCGCCTCCTCGGGGGTGAGCCGGCCCCGGACCCTGAGGACGTCACGGAGCGACACGCCCTCGACCAGCTGGAGGATCAGGAAGGCGCCCTCCTCGTGCTCCCCCCAGTCGTGGACGGCGACGATGTTGGGATGGGTCAGGGCGGCGGCGGCCCGCGCCTCGCGCCGGAACCGGGCCAGGAAGGAGGGGTCGGTGGCGAGGTGCGGGTGGAGGAGCTTGGCGGCGACCTCGCGGTCCAGCACCGTGTCGTGGGCCCGGTGGACCACCGCCATCCCGCCGCGTCCGACCTCCTCGCGCAGCACGTAGCGGCCACCCAGGCGGTGCTGGGTGGCCGCCGAGCTGGTGCCCTGCTGCTCGCTCATGACCGCGCTGCCCCTCGCTGGAGACCGGCCTCGGGCAGGGTACGGCAGGCCACCGCGGAGGCCGGGCAGCTCCCGCGGCCTGCCGGCGCCGGCCGGGCGGGTCCTGGCTGGGCCCCGCTCAGCAGCTGCCGTCGGCCTGGCACCGGTCCAGGCGGTCACGGACGGTGACGATCAGTGCCCGCAGTTCGTCGTTGTCGGCGCGGACCTCGTCCAGTCCGCCGCGGACGCCGTCCACCACGCTGCGCAGGTCGCTGAGTGCGGTGGCGAGCTCACCCTCGACGTCGTCCAGCTGGTCGGACAGGATCGACAGCTCCTCGTCCATCACCGTCAGGGTGTCCACCAGCTCGGCGAGCCGGGCGTCGGTGGCCTCGGTCCGCTCGTCCAGCTCGTCGGGATCGGCGCCCGCGGTCAGCTCCTCCAGGCGGTCCTCGACCGTCACCAGCCGCATGGCCAGCTCGTCGCCGTCGGGGCCGGCGGCCAGCGTCGACTCCACCCGGTCCAGGCGCGCCTCGACCGCCTGCAGGTCCTCGTCGGCCGCGCCGGCACACCCGGTGAGGAGCACGATGGCGGCGACGGCGGTCAGCAGCCGGACCGGGCCGGGAGGGACCCGGCGGCTAGCGTGCCCCACCTCTGCTTCCCGAGCGCTGGAGCGCGTCGTGACCGACACCGACGGACGGGGCACCACCTTCGACGACCAGCTGCTGCAGCTGGGCTTCCGCGTCCAGAGCAGCAGCCGGCGCGGTGGTCGGATGTGGGCGCTGCCCTTCAACCGGTTCCTCACCTTCGTCCTCCACGACTATCACGATGCGTTGGTGCTGAGCTGGTCCTTCGCGCTGGGGGAGTACCTCGAGGAGCGGGGGTGGCGCTCCAGCGTCACCGACGTCTCGGTCATGGAGCTGTTCCCCCGGGCCGATGTGCGGCTCCCGCTCGACATCGAGGCGGTGGGTGGGGAGCTGACCCGGGTGCTGGCCTCGCTCAGGCTGGACCTCGGTGACCCGGCGCTGTGACCTCCGCCGCCCCCGGTCACGCGTCGGCGGACGGGTCCGTGGCGGAGCCGTGATCGTGCTCCACGATCGAACAGCCGCTGGGCCCGCACCCCTGTGCTCCCCGGGCGCGCCGCAGCACCTGGGGCGGTAGCAGCCCGACGTCCTGTCCCGCCAGGCGCTCGCCGCGTTCGCCGGCGGTCAGCATCGCCCGGAGCGCCGCGCCGCCGACGACCACCACCTCGATGCCGAAGGCCAGCAGCAGGCCGAGCCCGACCAGCTCCGCGAGCAGCAGCAGCTCCACGCTGCCGCGTGCCGCGGACACGACCAGGAACGTGGTCACGATCACCGCTGCCAACCCGAGCAGGGTGCGACGCAGCCGGTGGGCCGTCACGGACCACTGGACGATGCTGTCACCGTCGTCGCCCGGTGTCCTCATGTGCCGGCCTCGTCCAGCACGGGCAGGTCCTCCAGGTCCTCGGTCAGCGCCTCGACGTCCAGGATGTTGTCCCACCGGGCGGCGATCCGGCCGTCCTCGCCGATCAGGAACACCCAGGGCTCGTTGCCGCCGATCTCGGTCTGGATGAACGCGGCCGCGGCCTCGTTGAGGGTCTGGGAGTCGAAGTCCTCCCACACCTCGAGGGGGATGAAGTCGGCCCGGTCCTGGTACCGCTGGGCCAGGTCGGCGATCACCTCGGTGAGGGGCCCGCAGAAGCGCGTACGGCAGTAGACGGGGGGGGCGACGGCGACGACGACGGGCCGGCCGGCCTCGATCGACCCTGCGACGGTGTGGATGTGGAGGTCAGGGAACGCCACCTCGCTGTTGGCGGCCTGGGCGCGGGAGTCGAGCTGGACGGCCCGCACGGCCCCCGATCCGACGTCGTCGAGGGTGAGGTTGTCCACCTGCGGCGCCTCGTCACCGGGAGCGGGGACCAGGTGTTCCTCGAGGACGGGGAAGGTCCGGTTGCCGGAGAAGGGGGTGCCGTCCTCGAGTTCGCCGACGATGCGTACCCCCCAGACCCCGGGTCGGTCGAGGTCGACGGTGGCGGCGTACACCCCGGTGCCGGTGTCCTCGACCAGCGAGGGAGCGTCGGTCGGCGCCCCGATCTGCCCACCGGGGACCGGGACGAACCGGGCCGGCACCGACTGCTCGATCGCGGCGCTGCCCTCCGAGCCGTCACCGAGGTAGGCCAGCCCGAGTTCCACCTCGCCGTGGGCGACGAGCTGTCGCTCGGCGGTGAACAGTCCGACCAGCAGGCGCTGGTCCTCGCCGACGGCGAGGTCGAAGCTGGCCGGCTCCACCACCAACTCGATGGGGTCGGGTTCACCCGCGCAGCCCGCCAGCGTCAGCGCTGCCACCACCACCAGCGTGAGGACGGTTCCGAGGCGGTCTGGACCGGCCGATCGCGCGCGGGGGCGGGGGGAGCGGCCGGCAACGGGCGTGCGCGGGGCGCGGGACGGCAGGGGCACGGCTCCTCCGCGGGAGGACGCGAGCGACGGACGGGATGGTGCGTTCGGAGGGTACGCCACCGGCACGCGGGCTTCCGCGGCGCCACGGTCGCGCACCAGGCCTGCGGTGTGGCAGCCTGCGGCTATGCGACGTCCCCTGGTTCCGTTGACCCTGGTCGCCGGCGTGCTCCTGCTGGGGGCGCTGGCGCTGTTCGGTCGGTCCGCGGGCGTCGCCCCCGACCCCGACGAGACGACGCCGGCCCTGCCGCCGGTCCGTGTCGCGGCGGGGCCCGACGCCGAGTCGGGGCTGCTGGCCCACACCCTGGTCGCGCTGCTGGCCCTCCAGCAGGTCGAGGCGGAGGTCGTCGCGTTCTCCGACGCCCGGGACACCCGCCAGGCCCTCGAGCGCGGCGACGTCGAGGTCCGGTCCGGCTACACCGGTGAGGCCTGGCTGGAGACCCTCGGGCGTGGCGACCCGCCCGGGGACCCCCGGGCCAGCTTCGAGGAGGTCCGCTCCCACGACGCACAGGAGGGGCTGCTGTGGTTCCGGCCCCGGTTCCTCGAGGGGATCGACGAGCCACCGGCCAACGCGACCTTCGCCTTCGTGGTCCCCGGTCCGCCGGCGGCGGATGCCGATCTCGCCACCGTCTCCCAGTTGGCGAGCCGGCTGTCCGCCCGCCCCGATGCGACGCTGTGCGTCGACCCGGAGTTCGCGTCCCGACCCGACGGGCTGCGGGCGGGGCTGGCCGCCTACAGCGTCCGCAGCGACCAGCCGGTGCTGGCCGCGCCGCCGGCCGACGCCGTGCGCGGGGTGGTCGCCGGTGACTGCATCGCCGGGTTGACCACCGCGACCGACGGAGCGGCGTGGGCCGCGGGGCTCCGCCCCCTGGTGGATGACCTGCAGGTGTTCCCGGCCTTCGTGGTGCTCCCGCAGGCGCGTCGCGACGCGATGCTGGAGCGGCCGGCGATCAGCGGGGCCATCAGCCCGATGGCCGGCCACCTGACCACGGCGCTGCTGGGTGGGTTCAACGCCCGGGTCGTGGCAGGTGAGCCCCTGGGCGAGGTCGCGGCGTCGGCCGCGGCCGAGCTCGCCCGCAGGGCGGGCCGGGAGGTCCCCGACGAGGAGGGGGGACCCTGCCCCCGACCGCGCTGGTGGCCCCTGCCGGGACAGGGGCCGCTGATGCTCGCCGGGTCAGTAGCGCTCGGGGACGAAGGTCTGGTCCTCGATCGGTGGTCGGACGTAGCCGCCGCGCCGGGGTGGCCGCTCGCCGAGCTCGACCGGTTCGGGGGTGGCATCGGTGTAGTCGAACTGCTCGAGCAGGTGCGCGATGCAGTTGAGGCGCGCGTGCTTCTTCACGTCGGCCTGCACCCCCCACCAGGGGGCCTGCTTGATGTCGGTGTGGTTGAACGCGTCGTCCTTGGCGCGGGAGTAGTCCTCCCAGCGCTGCCGGGACTCGAGGGCCATGGGCGACAGCTTCCAACGCCGCGTCGGATCCTCGTTGCGGGCCTGGAAGCGGCGCTCCTGCTCCTCGTCGCTGATCGAGAACCAGTACTTCACGATCGAGATGCCGGCACGCACTAGCATGCGCTCGAACTCCGGGCAGGTGCGCATGAACTCCCGGACCTGCTCCTCATCGGCGAAGCCCATCACCCGCTCGACCCCAGCGCGGTTGTACCAGGAGCGGTCGAACATCACGACCTCGCCGGCTGCCGGCAGCACCTCGACGTAGCGCTGGAAGTACCACTGGGTCTTCTCGCGGTCCGACGGCGTGCCCAGGGCGACCGTGCGGATGATGCGGGGGTTGGTCCGCTCCGAGATCCGCTTGATGCCCCCGCCCTTGCCGGCGGCGTCGCGGCCCTCGAAGATCACGACGATGCGCTTGCCCTCCTCCTTGACCCAGTGCTGGAGCTTGACGAGCTCGATCTGGAGCCGGGTGAGCTCCTCCTCGTAGACGCTGCTCTTGAGCACGCCCTTCTTGTTGTAGTCCTCGGGCCCGAAGCGCTTGCCCGCATGGTCCTTTGCCATCATCGTGTGTCGCCCCTCGCGCTCGCGACCCGGCGCCAGCCGTCGCTCTCCTCCGCCGGTCGCCGATCTGGCCACCGACGGTCGCGTCACCGTGGTGACGCCCACCTTGGACGAGCCTTGTCGCGCGGTCGACGCACGTCAACCACTGGGGTCGGGCGAGCGGAGGGTGTGCGCCGGTCGTGCGCTCCGAGGGTCGGGGTGGCGGGTGTCGCACCCAGGTCGTACCGTCAACGACGAAGCGAACACACGTTCGGCAAGCGCGGACGCCGGCGGTCAGCAGCGGTTCGGGTCCGTCGGGGGGCCGCGACGAGGAGGCGACGAGGATGAGCAAGCGGTACCGGGAACGGTTGGAGGAGGTGGAGGTCGCTGCCGGGTCGGTGGCGGGGACCGACGCGGCGGCGCCGGTGTCCTTCCGCTGGCGTGGGCAGCGGTACCGGGTCCTCGTGGTGCTCGGTCACTGGCACGAGGACGAGGGATGGTGGCGGCGGGGCGACGGGCTCCCCCAACGGATCGAGCGCACCGATCTGTGGCGGGTCGAAGCGCGCAACGGGGTCCCCACCCGCGGGGTGTACGAACTGGTGCGTCGCGGGGAGCAGTGGCGGCTCGATCGGGTCTGGGACTGACCACCGGCGCGAGGGCCGGTCAGTTCTCCCGGTGGGACGCGACGTTGCGCTTGAGCCGGCTCAGGATCGCGTCCATGCCGCGCAGTCGCAGCGGGCTGATCGCCGCGGCCAACCCCAGGTCGTGGTGGAAGTCGCTCGGGACCGCCAGGACCTCGTCGACCGTGGCCCCCTTCAGCCCCTCGGACAGCACACCGGCGAAGCCCCGGGTCGTCGGGGCCTCGGGCGGGCAGTCGAACCACACCGTCACCCGGTCGTCCTCGTCGACCTCGGTGGCGAGGAAGAAGGGGGTCTGGCACTCCTCGACCTGCTCGAGCCGCTCGGGGTGGTCGGCCAGGTGGGCCGGGAGCGGTGGGACCTTCCCGGTGTACTCCACGAGCAGGTCGATCTTCATCTCCAGCGGCACAGCGGCGAAGTCGTCGACCACCTTCCGCAGGCCCGTCGGTAGCGCCATCGGCTACAGCTCCTACGCTCGTCGGTTCGCAGCTACCGCGTGGCCACGGCGGCGCGGCAACTGCGGGAGAGATCGTCGGGACCACCGGTTCGTCCGGCTGGACCGCCGGCACCGTACCTCTACGGGACGCGGTCTAGAGACCGCCAGCTCGACGATCCGCAGCCCACATCCGATGGAGGAGCCGACACGATGGCCGTCACGACCAACGACCACGACGCCAAGATCGCCGCCTACGCCGATCCGCGGATCCTGGTCACCACCGACTGGCTGGCCGAACGACTCGCCGACCCCGAACTGGTCGTGGTGGAGTCCAGCGAGGACGTGCTGCTGTACGAGACGGGCCACATCCCCGGCGCGGTGAAGATCGACTGGCACACCGAGCTCAACGATGCCGTCACCCGTGACTACATCGACGGCGCGACCTTCTCGGAGCTGATGGAGCGCAAGGGCATCAGCCGTGGCGACACCGTGGTGTTCTACGGTGACAAGGCGAACTGGCGGGCTGCCTACGCCCTGTGGGTGTTCACGCTGTTCGGTCACGACGACGTGCGGTTGCTCGACGGCGGTCGGGACAAGTGGATCGCCGAGGGCCGCACGCTGACCACCGAGAAGCCGGATCGACCCCGGGGGCGGTACCCGGAGGTTCACCGCAGCGATGCGCCGATCCGCGCCTTCCGCGATGAGGTGCAGGAGCACCTGCAACAGCGCGGGAAGCTGGTGGACGTGCGCAGTCCCCAGGAGTTCACCGGTGAGCGCACCCACATGCCCGACTATCCCCAGGAGGGTGCCCTGCGCGGTGGTCACATCCCGGGCGCCCGCAGCGTGCCCTGGGGTCGTGCGGTCCAGGAGGACGGCACCTTCAAGCCGATCGAGGAGCTCCGGGAGTTGTACGAACAGGAGCAGGGGCTCGCCCCGGACGACGACGTCGTCGTCTACTGCCGGATCGGGGAGCGCTCCAGTCACAGCTGGTTCGTGCTGACCCACCTGCTCGGCTACGAGCGGGTCCGCAACTACGACGGTTCGTGGACCGAGTGGGGCAACCTCGTCCGCGCCCCGATCGAGACCGGCGAGGCCGAGCCGCTGGCCTGACCGCGGCCTGCCTCCTGGCCCGATCCGCGGCCTACCTCCTGGCCCGATCCGCGGCCTGCCCCGCGGCCTGCCCCGCGGCCTGACCGCGTCCTGCCTCCTGGCCCGATCCGCGGCCTGCCCGGCGGCCTGCCTCCTAGCCCGGTCCCGGGCCCTTGCCTCTGCGTCGAGGTCGGCGGGGCAGCGAGGCGGCCGGCGGTGGCCGATCGGTTACCCCGTGGTGACCACCCCGGCGGGTGTGGTGCCGCCAGCCGGCCACCAGCGGCCGCCCGGCCACCCCGCAGCGAGGTCGCACGCTTGGCCCCGGGAGGAGCGCGGGGGTCGCGGGTCGCACACCGGCTGGCGGCGGGTCGCACCCACGCCCTACCGTGGCGAACACACGTTCGAGCCGTAGAGGTGGGGTCCGTGGCGAGCAGCCGGTCCTGGTCACCCCAGGAGCATCAGCACACCGTGGAGGACCTGGGAGCGGACGCGCGCCGCGCCGCCGCTGCCGCCGAGCAGGTGCACGCCGCCGCACGGCAACGTCCGGCTCGGGCGGACGCGCCGCCCTTCGCGCCCCTGAGCGTCCGCTCCAGCTACTCCATGCGCGATGGGGCGATCCGGCCCCGTGAGCTGGCGGCGGCGACCGCGGCTGCGGGCATGACCCACGTGGCGCTCACCGACCGGGACGGGCTGTACGGCGTGGTGCGGTTCGCGCAGGCTGCAGCCGCGGAGGGCATCACCCCGGTGTTCGGTACCGACCTGGCCCTGGCCCCCGACGCGGACCGGCCGGGCTGGGCGCTGACCCGCGCCGGACGT
>PWEU01000001.1 GCA_003554005.1 Nitriliruptoraceae bacterium | reverse complement strand
CGGTGGCTGATGGGCAGCATCACCCGCCACGGTGACGAGTTGACGGTGCAGGTGAACTCCGCGGCACGGGCGGCCTGGTTCGACGACCTGATCACCGGTGAGGTCCCCGACGCCGAGCTGATCGACGAGGAGCGGCGCTCGGCCGCGGAGCTCGTGGGCCGGTCCGGGGGTGGGATGTCGGGGGCGCTCGAGGAGGACGCCGGCGGCTTCGACCTCGATGCCCTCGATCCCGCGGCCCGCTCCGAGCTGGAGGCGCAGCTCGACGAGATGATGCGCGACCACGAGGACACCTGGCTCGACACCGCCCTGCCCGCGCTCCAGGGGGCCAGCCCCCGCGAGGCTGCCGCCGACCCGACCCGCCGTGACGCGCTGCTGCGGCTCCTGGACGACTTCGAGCGGCACGCCGCCGTCTGGGACTCGCCGGGCCGCCCGATGGACGCGGACCGGCTCCGGCGGCTGCTGGATCTGTGAGCCCTGCCGAGCGGTCGTGGCGTGGATGACGGTGGCGCCCGGCCGCGGGGTTCAGGCGGCGCCGTCGTCGATCCGCAGGGTCACCGGCGTGCCGGCTTCGACGGTCCGGCTGACCGTGCAGGTGCGGTCGTGGGAGTTGCGCACCGCCCGGGGGAGGCGGTCCCGGGCCTTGTCACCGTCTGCCCCCTCGGGGAAGGTCACCCGGAAGGTCACCCGCAGGTCGCGGAGCAGGTTGCCGCCGTCGTCGTCGACGACCTTCTCCGCGTCGATCTCGACCTCGAAGCGTTCCGGGTCGGCCCGGCGGGTGGTCATGAGGTCGACGTCGACGGCGGAGCAGCCACCGATCGCCGCCAGGAGCAACTCGACCGGGGTGAAGCCGTCCTCCAGCAGGCTGCCGAAGGTGAGCTCCACGCCCCGGGGGTTGGTGGCGCGGTAGACACCGGTGTCGACCCGCTCGAGGGTGACGTGCCGCTGGGCGCTGTCGGACATGCTGGCGCCTCCCGGCTGGTGGCTGCGGGGCCGACCCGCGGTGCGGTCGGCGTCGGTGGGGGACGCTACCGGTGACCGCCCCGCGCCGGTGGGGGGTGGCCGGCGTCTCCCGACGTCGGCTGCTGTGGGAGACGGGCTCGGCGTCCGGCCCCTGTGGTCGCGGGGTGCGCACCGCTAGGTTGCCACCTCGACCGCCGGCAGGAGCCGAGCCCTATGAGCGGGACGTCGCCACCGGGCAGGTCGCCGTCGCTCGATCGCCGGGGACTCGCCCAGGAGCTCCTGCGTGACTGGGATGCGGCGGCCGACCGGTTGCAGCGCGGCCAGCTCCCCGGTGAGGTGCGCGACGACCCGGAGCTCGCCGCCGCGCTCAGTGAGCTCGCCACCAGCCGGTTCGACCGGCACGGTCGGCTCCTGCGGTTCGTGCTGCGTCTCGCACCCGATATCGACGGGCTCCACTACCGCGGGACCCCGCTGACGCCTGCGGGGATCGCGGGTCTGGCGGCGGATGCGGTGCGCCGAGGGCCGGGTTCCCGGCCCGCCGAGGTGGTGCGGTCGCTGCGGGAGCAGGACGTGCTCGCCGCTGTGGCCGCTTGGACCGGCGCGGCGTGGGCCGCTGAGCTCGGGCGGGGCTGGTACGGCGCGCGACAGGAGGTCGATGACCTGGTCGGCGTGCAGGCGGTGTCGACAGGTCCGGGTCAGGAAGGCGGCAGCGCCGACGTCGACGGCGAGCTGGTGGACGCGCTGGCGCTGCAGCTGCTCACCGATCCCGGTGCGCCCGGGCGGCTCCGATCAGAGCTGCTGCACGCCACCTCGGAGGCCCACCGGCCCGCCTGGTTCCAGGCGGCGCTGGCCCCCGGGGCCCGGATCGGACGGCTGCTGGCCGCCAAGCTGCTGCTGCCGCAGGTCCAGCGGCAGATCGTGTCCTGGGCCGACGACCCGACCGCCGTCATCGCGCCCGTCGGCCCGCCCCCGGACCGGCGACCGACCGCGGCCACACCGTCGGTCTCGTCTCGGGACGATCCCGCCGTGAGCGACCCGACGGTGCAGCTGCCGGCGGTGCCGGGCGCGCCGCCAGCGGGTTCGGCTCCGGCCGCCAACCGGGCCCGCGGGTCCTCGAGGTGGTGGACGAGGGTGTCCGCGACGCTGGTGGCACCCGCGCTGGCGCTGCTCGTCGCCGCGGCGGGCCTGAGGTGGCCGGCGGTCACCCTCGTCGGCGTGCTGGTCTGGTTCGTGGTCGACCGGCTGCTCAGCGTCATGACCGACCCCTTCCTGCGGTTGGTCGGGGGCTGGCCGCCCAAGGTGCGGGGCTGGGCGGTGCTCGCCCTGCCCTTCCGTCTGCTCGGGGTGCTGCTACGCGGTCCGTGGCGGTTGCTCGGCAGCCTCGTCCTGGTGGTGCTGTGGGGGGTTGCGGTCGACCGGGGACTGACCCTGCTGCACCCGCTGCTGGCTGCCTGGTCGGCGACGGTCGCCGCCACGACACCCGACGCCCTCGCCGCCCGCTGGTTCGTCCCGGTCGCCGCCGGCGGGCTCGTGTGGCTCGCGACCCGACGCCGGGTGGCCCCGGGCGCGCTGCAGCCGACGCCCGGGCTGCGCGGCGGCGCGGCGGTCGGTGCCGCCCTGCGCTCACTGCCGGCCGGGCTCGGCGGCCTACTGCTCCTGCCCGCCGCCCTGCTGGTGTGGACCGCCGCCACCGACCCCGATCCGGACGCCTGGGCCCCCTACGCCGACCACCGCGAGGCCATCGCGTCCCAGCTGCCCGACACGGAGTGGTGGTCCGCGCTGCTCGACCGGCTCGGCGCGAGCGCTGACCGGGTCCTCGACGTGGTGCCCGTCCCCGGCGAGCTGGCCCCGCAGGAGCCGATGAGGTGGCAGGTGGTGGAGGCCGCGACGCTGAACGTGCGCGAGGGGCCAGGGACCGACCAGCCCGTGCTCTCCCAGCTGGCGGCCGGCGAGGTGGTGCCGGGTACGGGGGAGACCGAGACGGTCGCGGGCACCACCTGGGTGGAGCTGCAGCTGGACGACGGGCGGACCGGGTGGGCGTCGGCACGGTTCCTCGAGGAGGTGGTGGCCGACGAGCAGGAGGCCGGGTAGGCCGCAGCGCCACCCCGGCCCGCAGGGTCGGTAGCTTGCGCCTCCAGCCACCGGACCGTTCCTCGCGTGTCCGGCTCCGCCCGTCCCGGTGACCCAGGGAGCAGATCGCGTGATCCTCAGACTGTCCAACCTGTTCGTCCGCACCCTCAGGGACGACCCCGCCGACGCGGAGCTCCCTGGCCACACCGCGATGGTGCGGGCCGGCTACATCCGTCGCGCCGGCTCGGGCATGCACACCTGGCTGCCGCTCGGCCCCCTCGTCTACCGCAAGGTGGAGGCCATCGTTCGGGAGGAGATGGACCGGATGGGGGCCCAGGAGGTCCACTTCCCGGCGCTGCTGCCCCGGGAGCCCTACGAGCTGTCGGGCCGGTGGGAGGAGTACGGGGCGACGCTGTTCCGCCTCCAGGACCGCCGCGGCAACGACCACCTCCTCGCGCCGACCCACGAGGAGATGTTCACGCTGCTGGTCAAGGACCTGTACTCCTCCTACAAGGACCTGCCGCTGAGCCTGTACCAGATCCAGATCAAGTACCGCGACGAGGCCCGCCCCCGGGCCGGGCTGCTGAGGGCCCGCGAGTTCGTGATGAAGGACTCCTACTCCTTCGACGTCGACGACGAGGGGTTGGAGGCCTCCTACCAGCAGCACCGCGACGCCTACATCGCCACCTTCGACCGGCTCGGGCTGCACTACGTGATCGTCTCCGCGATGTCGGGGGCCATGGGTGGCTCGCGCTCCGAGGAGTTCCTGTGTCCCACCCCGGTGGGTGAGGACACCTTCGTGCGCTCGCCCGGGGGCTACGCCGCCAACGTGGAGGCGGTCGTCACCCCGGTGCCCGACCCGCTGTCCTACGACGACGTCCCGGTCGCCCACGTCGAGGACACGCCCGACACCCCGACGATCGAGACCCTGGTCGCCTTCGCCAACGAGCACTTCCCCCGTGGGGACCGGCACTGGGAGGCGGCCGACACCCTGAAGAACGTCGTGGTGATGCTCCGTTACCTGGAGGGTGGCCGCACCCCGCTGGTCGTCGGCGTGCCCGGCGACCGGGACGTGGACACCAAGCGGCTCCAGGCCCAGGTCGAACCGGCGGTGGTGGAGCCCTTCACCGACGAGGACTTCGCTGCCCACCCGGCGCTGGTCAAGGGCTACATCGGCCCGCAGGTGCTGGGAGAGGACTCGGCCAGCGGGATCCGCTACCTCGTCGACCCCCGCGTCGTGGAGGGCACCCGCTGGGTCACCGGCGCCAACCGGCACGGCCACCACGTCTTCGACCTGGTCTGCGGGCGGGACTTCACACCCGACGGCACGGTCGAGGCTGCGGAGGTCCTCGACGGCGACCCGGCCCCCGACGGCTCCGGCCCGCTGGAGCTGGCCCGCGGCATCGAGATCGGCCACATCTTCCAGCTCGGCCGCAAGTACGCCGACGCCCTCGCGCTGCAGGTGCTCGACCAGCACGGCAAGCTCGTGACCGTGACCATGGGCTCCTACGGCATCGGGGTGTCGCGTGCCGTCGCCGCGATCGCCGAGACCACCGTGGACGAGCTCGGGCTGTGCTGGCCGCGGCAGGTCGCGCCCGCCGACGTGCACGTGGTCAACGCCGGCAAGGGTGAGGACACCGGCGCCGCCGCCGAGGAGCTCGCCGCCGGGCTGGATGCCGCGGGCGTCGACGTGGTGCTCGACGACCGGGCCAAGCTCAGCCCGGGCGTGCGGTTCAAGGACGCCGAACTGCTCGGGGTCCCGACCATCGTGATCGTCGGCAAGCGCCTCGTCGACGGGGTCGTCGAGGTGAAGGATCGCCGCACCGGAGAGCGGGAGGACGTCGCGGTCGCCGAGGCGCTCGACCACCTCATCGCGGTGTGCCGCAGCTGAGCCTGGCCCGCCCCGGCCGATGAGGTGGCCGGGGCGTGGGATGCTCAGCTCGACTCGAGCTCGAAGGTCTCCGGGCCGTCGGGCAGCTCCACCACCACCGAGGTGACCCGGTAGCCGTCGCCGTCGTCGTCGAGTTCCACGGTGCGGCGTCCCAGCACGTAGTCCTCGGTCAGCAGGAAGGACTCGTCGCCGCGGCGGGCGATCCGGACGTCTTCCGGGAGGTCCTCCTCTGGCATGCCGAGCACGGCCCGAGCCTCCTCGCGGGCGGCGTCGGTGTCGAAGTCGGCCCCGAAGTCGTCGGGGTCATCGACGTCGTCGCCGGGCTCGGAGACGACGGGCTCGTCGGGGTCGGGCACCTCGTCGGTCACACCGTCATCGCCGCAGGCAGCCAGGGCCAGGGCGATGGTGGACAGGACGGCGATGCCGGCAGTGCGCAGGGAGCGTCGCATGGCGGTTCCTCTCGTCGGGTCGTCGGGACCTCCACGGTCCCTCACCCAGGTCGGACGACGGCCCGGCCGGTGGGGTTGCGGACTCCACCGGCCGGATGGTGCCGGCAGCTCACGGGAGCAGCGTCAGCGGGGGGACGCGCTCGGACTGCACCGAGCCGTCCTTGGCCGAGTACTCCCACACCGTCAGCGTGCCAGCCTGGCGTGCGTCGATGTCGTAGGGGATCGAGACGTCGAAGCTGCCCCAGCCGGCGCCCTCGTCGGACATCGCGAAGTCCTCGGCCAGCACGGTCCCGTCGGCGGCCTGGAGCCGGTACTGGAAGGTCGCCTCGAAGCCCGCGGCCTTCCCGGTCAACCGCAGCGGCGACCTCACGGTCGCGCCGGCAGCCGGCACGTCCACGAACACCCCGGGTAGCAGGTCGAGGTAGTCGTCCCTGGACACCGGGCCGTCGAGCACGATGCCCTCACCGGAGAACACGGTCACGGGCCGGCCGTCCAGCTCGAAGCGGACCTCGTCGACGGTGGGGAACTGGGTCACGGTGTAGGTGACCTGCGCCAGCCGCGCGAACATCGTGAACGACCCGCCACCGGACTCGAACTCCCGGGACAGATCGACCGTGGCCCCACGGTCGTCGATGGTCACACCCAGCAACAGGGTCTCGGCCGGCACGGCGCTCGACACCCCGTCGATCAGGGCTCGGTCGGCGCGGGAGGGCCCCTCGATCAGCTCGCGCAGGGTCGCGTGGGCGATCCGCGGCGTCGACGGGATCTCCCGTTGCACGGAGATCAGGAAGGGTTCCGCACGACCCGCGTTGCCGCCGCCCGGCGCGATGAAGTAGAGCCGGACCCGGCTCACGCTGTTCTCGTCAGGGTCGGGTGCGGGCTCGGGATCGGTGGGGTCCTCCGCCGGTTCCTCGGCGGGGTCGTCGGTCGGCTCGGGCTCCAGCTCGGTGTCCGCCGGGTCCTCGGTCGGCTCCTCGGCGGGCGCCTCGGGTTCGGTGGTGGTGTCGGGTGGGTCGTCGACGGTGACAGGACCATCATCGACGACGCCCCCGCCGCAGCTGGCCAGCACCAGCGACAGCACGACGGTCAGGAGCACAGGGAGCGTGGAACGTCGCATGATGCGCCTCCAGCGGGTCGATGCAGGACCGCCCCCTCCGGGTGGTCCGGGCGGTTTGCGCCCACCTTCAGCATCGCTGCCGGGGGTCACGCGGAGGTCCGTGCCGTGTCACGGTTCGGCAACAACCTCGACGGGCAGCCGCACCGTGACGGCCAGCCCGCCACCGTCGCGGTTGCGGGCCGTCACCGTGGCGCCGAGCACCCTGGCGTGGGCCCGCACGATCGCCAGCCCCAGTCCGCTCCCACCTCGTCCCCTGGCGGTGTCGGCCTTGCTGAACCGGTCGAAGATCCGCTCGAGTTGGTCACCGGGCCCCCCCGGTCCGCGGTCGGCCACCTCGATGACCAGCGTCGCGTCGTCGGTACGGGCGGTGACCGTCATCCCGGCGCCGGCGGCGTGCTCGTGGGCGTTGTCCACCAGGTTGGCCACGACGCGCTCCAACCGCCGGCGGTCGGTGCGCACCCGCAGCCCCGTCGGCACCTCGACGGCCGCCTGGGGTGCCCGCCGGGCGACGATGGCGCCCAGGAACCGTCCCACGTCGAGCTCGTCCACCTCGGTCTCGGCGGCGACGTCGGTGGTGTCCAGGCGCGACAGCTCCAGTAGCTCCTCCACCAGGTCGCGCAGGCGATGGACGTCGCCGTCCAGCAGCTCCACGACCCGGCGCGTGTCGGCTGGCAGCTCCTCGACCCGGGCGGTCAGCTCGTCGGCCTCCTGCACCAGGGCAGTCACCGGGGTCCGCAGCTCGTGGGACACGTCGGCCACGAACCGACGCTCGCGCTCACGGGCGGCGGTCAGCTCGGCGACGCTGTCGGCCAGCGACCCGGCCAGCCGGGCACCACGCCGGCCGGCGACGGCGCCGAGCAGGATCAGCGCCAGCGAGGCCCCGAGCAGCACGAGCCTCAACTGCACGAGGGCACGCTGCGTGTCGCTGACGTCGGTGACGAAGTAGAAGTCCGGACCCGTGGGGGGCCGACGGGCTGCGACCACGAGGTGGGGGCCCCCTTCCAGGTCGGTCCACTCCGCGGCCACCCGACCCTCCTCGACCGAGCGTCTGAGCTCGGTCGAGACCACCGCGGGCACGTTCACGACGTCCAGCCCCGACACGAAGTCGTCACCCGGTCCGGCGCCGAGGTCGACGTAGACGGCGACGCCACGGCGCTGGAAGTCGTCCGCGAGCCCGGAGGCTTCGATGTCGCCGGGTCGGACCACCTCGTCGAGGCGTTCGGTGGCCAGCACCTCGACGTTGAAGCGGGCCTCCTCGAGCGCACGGTCGAGGACCTCGGCCTGCAACGACCGGGCCACCAGGACGTAGGCGAGCGACGACAGCCCCAACGAGGCGAGGGTGACCAGCCCGACCACGGTGAGGACCAGCCGGGTTCGGACGCGCTGGCCGGCGTCCTCACCCCGCGGGGCAGCGGCGGTCACGATCGCACGGCGCGGTAGCCGACGCCGCGCACGGTCTCGATCAGCTGCGGCTCGCTGGGCTCCGGTTCGATCTTGGCCCGCAGGCGCTGGATCGTGGCGTCGACCAGCCGGGAGTCGCCGAGGTAGTCGTAGCCCCACACCAGCTCGAGCAGCTGCTCGCGGGACAGGACGTGGCCGGCGTGACGGGCCAGCTCGACCAGCAACCGGAACTCGGTCGGGGGGAGCTCGAGACGCTCCTGCCCCCGCTCCACGGTGTGCGCGGCGAGGTCCACCCGCACCTGCCCGACCCGCAACCGGTCCTGGTCGGGATCAGGGGCGCTGGCGCGTCGCAGCGAGGCACGGACGCGGGCGACCAGCTCCGCCATCTCGAAGGGCTTGGTGACGTAGTCATCGGCCCCGGACTCCAGCCCCACCACCACGTCCAGGGTGTCGGAGCGGGCGGTGAGCATCACCACCGGCGTCGCGGAGGTGGCCCGGATCGCCTTGCACACCTCGAGGCCGTCGAGCCCGGGCAACATCACGTCGAGCACGACCGCGTCGGGCCGGTCGGCGTGGAAGCGCGTGAGGCCCTCGTCGCCGGCGGCGGCGGTGACCACGATGAAGCCGGCCTGCTCCAGCCCACGCTGGGTCAGCTCACGGATCGAGGCGTCGTCCTCGACCAGCAGGATCGTTGCGTCCATGGGTGCTGCCCCTCGCCGTGGGCATCGCGTGTCACGCGACCCCGAGCCTGCCACCTGGCCACGCCACGTGCCGAAGGACTCAGCCGAAGCCGGGCGGCACGCGCCGCCAGGGTGCGGCGTCCTCGAGCTGGGCGGCGAGTCGCAGCAGCCCCGCCTCGTCCCAGGGACGACCGAGGAACTGGACCCCGACCGGACCGTGCTCGGGGTCGTGGTGCAGCGGCAGGCTGATCGACGGCTGCCCGGTCAGGTTGGCCAGGGGGGTCAGGCCGACCCAGGCGGTCTGGTCGGCGAACACGGCCTCGCCCTCCCAGCCGGCGAAGTGGCCGTTGGGTCGGGAGGGGGCGGTGACCACGGGCTGCACGACCGCATCGAGGTGGGCCGTGGCCGCGACGACACGGCGCGCCACGAGCTGGATCGCGAACTGCGCGCCCGCGGCCTGGGCGGCGCTGCGTTGGTGGCCGACCTCGGCGAGCCAGTCGTTCACGGGCTCGAACATCGACTGATCGACGGGCTGGGAGGCGAGGTTGGCGGCCCACAGCGTGCGCAACTGGTCGCTGATGCCCGGATCGACGGGCAGCGTGACCTCCTCCCCCTCGTGGCCGAGCTCTTCGAGCAGGGCGGCTGTGCGGTCCAGCGCCGCCGCGACCGAGGGATGCAGCCCGTCGGGGGAGAAGGGCGCCTGGCGGTCGATGCCGATCCGCAGCCGACCGACCGGGGCGTCCACCTCCTCGAGGAAGGGTCGTGGTGGCGGTGGTGCCATGCCGGGATCGCCGGTGGCGTAGCCGGCGACCACGTCGAGGAGCAGGGCGGCATCGGCGACCGAGCGGGTCAGCGCGCCGCCGGTGCTCAGCCCGAAGGACAGCTCACCGAACAGCGGCCCGCTCGACACCCGGTCGCGGGCCGGCTTGAGGCCGACCAGGCCGTTGACGGCGGCCGGGATGCGGATCGAGCCGCCGCCGTCGGAGCCCTGCGCGACCGTGCACAGTCCGGCGGCCAGCGCGGCCCCAGCACCGCCCGAGGAGCCGCCGGCGTTGCGGGTGAGGTCCCAGGGGGTCGCGCAGGGACCGTGCAGCGCGGTGTCGGTGTGCCCGATCGTGCCGAACTCGGGCACGCTGGTCTTGCCCAGCGGGACCGCTCCGGCGTCGAGCAGCTTCCTCACGATGGTGTCATCGGTCGGCGCGACCCAGTCGGCCAGGCTCCGGGGGCCCATCGTGGTCCGCCCGCCCTCCCACAGGTTCAGGTCCTTGATCGCCACCGGGACGCCGTGCAGCGCCGGGAGCACGTCGCCGGCGGCTGCCCGGTCGTCTGCCGTGGCGGCGGCGGCGTGCGCCCGCTCAGCGGTCACCTCGACGTAGCTGCCGAGCTCGTCATCGAGGCGGTCGATCCGCTCGAGGAACAGCGCCACCAACTCCCGGGCCGCCACCTCCTTCGAGCGCAGCGCGGCTAGCAGCTCGGTCACGCTGGCGTGGGCCAGCTCGACGCCGATCGGCATGGGTCCTCTCCTGCGGCTCCGGGCGCGGCGCCGGCCGTCGCGGCCACGCGCCCCGCCTGGCGGTCAGCCCCGGGGGGTCGGGCGACCGGGGACCGTAGCCGTCGGAAGGCCCGGCCCCACGCCCTGGCGACGTCCGCAGCGTGCCCGTCCGTCGGGACATGGGATGCCCGGTCCGAGGCGGTCGGGGGTCCCTACGGTGGGTGGCATGGAACGCGGTGCCGCCTCGAGCGGGCCCCGGCAGCGCCGCATCGCCGTCGGGGTCGGGATCGTCGTGCTCCTGGCCGCCGTCCCCGTCCTGATCGGGCTGGGGCTGCAGTGGCAGCAGGGCGCCACGGTGCTGCCGGGGGTGTCGGTGGCGGGGGAATCGGTCGGGGGTGCCAGCCGGGAGCAGCTCGTCGCCGTGGTCGAGGATCTCGCCGATGATCTGGTCGAGGCCCCGGTCACCGTCGTGGCCGAGGACGACGAGGTCACCGGCGACCGCGGGGAGGTCGGGGTCGTCGTCGAGGACGACCGTGCCATCGCCACCGCTTGGTCCTTCGGTCGTCGTGGTGGGTGGCAGGGCTGGGGGGACCAGCTGCGTTTCCGGACCGGCCACGAGGTGGACCTGCCCTTGGGCGAGACGATCGACCCGGCGCGTCTGGAGGACTGGGCCGACCAGGCGGCGGAGCAGCTGTCCCAGGAGGCACGGGACGCCGACCTCGAGCTCGTGGCCGACCAGGACGCCGACGCGGTCGAGATCGAGGTCACCGAGCCGGTGCCGGCACGGACCGTGGCCGCCGAGGACATCGTCGCGGCTCTGGCCGCGGAGCTCGAGGGCCCCGGGCCCGTCACCGTCGAGGTCCCGGTGGACATCTCGTCACCGACGTTCAACCAGGTGGATCTCGACACCGTGCGCGACGCGGCCTCCCGCGCCGTCGCAGCGCCGGTCCTGCTGTCCAACCCCTCCGCGGGTGAGGACCTCCGGCTGGACCTCGCTGAGCTGGCCACGGTCCTGCAGGTCGTGGACGACGAGGACGCCGAGGAGGGCGAGCGCCTCCAGCTCGCCACCGACGGCGACCGACTCCGCGAGCACCTCGGTAGCGACGGGGTGGCGGCGCTGGAGGAGAGCCCGGTGGATGCCACCTACGACATCGTCGGGACCGAGGTGGAGCTCCACGACGGGGCCGCCGGCTTCGCTCCGGACCTCGATTCGGCGGCGGACCAGGTCCTCGAGCTCGCCCGTCAGGAGCCCGAGGACGAGGGCGAGCCGCGGGAAGGTGAGCTCCCCGGCGACACCGTGCCCCCCGAGGTGACCGTCGACGACATCGACGTGCGGGAGCAGGTCTCGAGCTTCACGACCGACCTGGTGCCGGGGCAGCCACGCAACCACAACATCCAGCTCGGCGCCGACCTGCTCGACGGAGCGACGATCCAGCCCGGTCAGCGCCTGTCGCTGAACGAGACCATCGGGCCGAGGACCCGCGCCCGTGGCTTCGTGGAGAACGGGTTCATCGACGCCGACGGCGACCTGGTCTCCGTCGTCGGGGGCGGTTCCAGCCAGATCGGGACGACGTTCATGAACGCCGCCTGGTTCGCCGGTATCGAGCTCGTGGAGTTCCAGCCCCCCTCGCTGTACTTCGAGCGCTACCCGATGGGCCGCGAGGCCACGTTGTCCTACAACACGATCGACGTGGTGGTGGAGAACGACTCGCCCTACGAGATCGTCGTCGTCGCGGAGGCCACCGAGTCCCGCATAACGGTCCGCTTCTTCAGCACGGCCTGGGCCGAGGTGGAGACCACCTCCGGTGAGCCCTACGACATCCGTCCCGGTGACACACGGGACGGGTTCACGATCGAGTTCGGGCGCACCATCACCTACCCCGACGGTTCGACCCGCCGCGAGGACCCCGTCCACACCTACCAGCCCCAGGACTGACCTGCCCCACCGGCTCTGCCGGAGGGCGGGCGGCGCGGATCGGCCCTTGCGTGGCCCCCCTCCGACCCGCCATCATGGGTGGGACAGGTCCGCACGGCGGACCGGTCCGGTGACAGTGGATCGGCTGGCAGTGGATCGGCGTCGGGAGGGGCGACCGGTCCCCGGCGGAGGTGCAGCCCCTGGGAGGAGGCGCGACCATGATCGACGACGTGACCCACGAGCGGATCCGCCTGTCGGAAGCCGATGCTGACGCCCACACACGACGCCGGGAGGCACTCCACCGTGCGGTGGTCGAGCTGGAGGGTGAGCTGGATGCCCTCGCCGACGGGCCGGAGCCGGACGCCGACCGCCTCCGAGCGGCGATCCAGGGCATGATGGTCGCCGTGCGGGAGCACATCGACGAGGTCGAGTCGCCCGACGGGCTCCTCGGCCAGGTCCTGGAGGCCGCGCCCTGGTTCGGCGCCCGGGTGGAGCAACTCAGGGGGGAGCACGCTGATCTGCTCGCCTTCGGGAACGCGCTGCTGGTCAAGGCGGACGCCGATGGCGAGCTCGCGACCCTGCTGGTCGAGGCTCGCGAGCTGGCCGCACGGGTCTCGGGCCATCGCCACAGCGGGACGGCGCTGCTGGTCGACACCTACCTGCTCGACATCCCCCAGAGCGACTGACCTCGCCCGGCAGACCCGCGCTGCCCGGATCGGGAGCGGGCGTGTGGGGGCGTCACGGCGAGGTGCCCGGTCCCGGGTGGGACGTTGGACCCTGGGTCGCGTCGGCCGCGCACCCATGCTGACGCTGGCAGGATCGGCGGTCAGTCGAGGAGTTGGCGGTGATCCGGATCGGGTGGTTCCAGACCGTGGTTGGTGCCGGCATCCTGCTGCTGGTGGCCGTCGCGGTCCTGGCCGCCTGGGCCTTCGCCGTGCTGCCGCGCACCCCCACGCCGACGGTGGAGCCGGTGGTGGTCAGACCACGGCCGCCGGCCTGAGGCCACGCCACGACGTCGGCCCGTGACGAGGGCTCACCACGCACCGATCACCCGGACCGGGTCGCCGACACGCAGTGTGGCGAACAGTTGGTCTGCGGCCGCCGGGGTGACGCGCACGCACCCGGCGCTGGCGGGGTGCGGTGGGACCTGGTGGGAGCCGTGGATCGCGATGGCATCGTGGAAGTACATCGAGTTGTACATGTTGGGTTCGGGTGCGGGGTACAGCGTCGAGGTGTGCCACCCCTCGCGCTTCCACGAGATCGTGTAGGACCCGGCTCTCGGCAGGCCGTCGGTCCCGGTGGAGGCGCGGTGGACCTCCTGCCAGCGTCCGTCCAGCCGCAGGTACAGCGCCTGGCAGGTGCTGTCGACGGTGACGCCGCGCCCGGGGGTCCTGGCCGCGGGGAGGCCGTCGGTGGCCCGGAGTGCCTCCACCTCGCCGGGTTGCAGCGGCCGGCGGCTGACCTCACGGCCCTCCAACCGCCGCCATGCGCACAGCGCCCGCTGGGTCTTCGGCCCGTCGATCCCGTCGACCGGCCCGACCGGGTAGCCGAGGGCGGCCAGGAGCTGCTGGGCCTCACGGACCGGTGGCGGCGCCGGCTCTGGTGCGGGCTCCGGCTCCGGCTCCTGGCCGGTGCCGACGTTCACGACGCGGTCGGTCGGCTCCCGCACGAGCTCCTCGCTGATCAGCTCCCGTTGCTCCTCCTCACCGTCGACCAGCGTGACCGCGTAGATCCGGTGGAGCAGGCCGTCATGTCCCTCGGTGACCACCTCGGTCTCGCCCTCGAGGAGCTCGTCGGTCTCACGACGCTGCTCCCCGTGGTCGATGGCGACCTCGACGACCTCCTCGACGATCTCGACGCGACGCACGGTGATGGTGGTCCCAGGAGTGAGCGTCCGGGCGGTCGGCGGCTCGACCAGGTCCCGCTCGCCCAGGGACACCCCGGCGTCGTCGAGGGCGCCCGCGACCGTGTCGGCGTAGGTCTCCAGCCGGTGCTCCTCGCCGTCGACGCGGATGCGTACGGCGCTGGGCAGTTGGACCTCGACGCGGTCCCCGTCATCGACCCGGGACCCGGGAGGTGGCGTGATGCGGGCCTCGCGTTCGAGCAGGTTCCCCATCCCGGCGGCGCGCAGCACATCGTCGACCGTGTCCACCACGGCCGTCACTTTCCGGGCGGCTCGTCCATCGACCTGCAGCTCCACGGTGCTGGCCCGCTCGACGACGATGACCAGGTCGTCGCGGATCGCGGCGTCCGGTGGCGGATCGACCCGGTCGGCGGGTGCCACCGCGATGTCGAAGTGGTCCAGCACCCCGGCGACATCGTTGGCGAGGGTCCGGGTGGTCAGGACCTGCCCGTCGACCCGGACCTCGACGCTCGACGAGGCGGCGAACAGCACGCCGGCGCCGGCAGCCAGCAGCAGCAGCACGCTGGCAGCTGCCAGGATCGAGGAGCGACGGGCGCTCGGCACGCTTGCCACCTCCTTCCGGGAGGCGGGGTGCGCCGCGGCGCGTGGCCTGCGCGTCCACGAGGGCCGCGGCTCGGCTGACTCCCATCCTAGCTGCCAGCTCGGCCATCACCGGGGCCTGACGGGCGTGGAGGACGCTGCGTGTGGTGGTGTCGGGACGGCGGCCGCCGATCAGGCGAGGAAGCGGCGAAGGACGGCGGTGTAGGCGGCCGGTTGGTCGAGGTAGGGGAAGTGGCCCCCACCCGCGAAGGTGTGGACCTCGGCCGTGGGGTAGGTCGCGCGCAGCGCCGCCCGCAGGTCCGCGTCGATGAGCGGGTCGTTGTCGGACTCCAGCAGCAGCATCGGGAGACCTTCCGGCGCCGGATCGGCGACGGTGAAGGGCTCGATCCCCGTGTGGTAACGGGCCAGGAGCCGGCGCTTGAGGCCCCGGTGCTGCGCCTGCTCCGACAGGTAGGCGCCGACCAGCGCGGGGTCCTGCGACGCCGGCAGGATCCGACGGGTGTTGCTGTCGCGGAAGGCGGCGGCCACCACCCGCTCGGGGAGGAAGCGGCCCACCATGGCCCGGTGTCGATGGGCGGCCCGGAGGTGGTCGTTCGGTGGGAAGGTGTTGGCGAACACCGCCCGCTCGACGCGGTCGCGGTGGTGCTGCACCAGGTACTGGGCCAGGTAGCCGCCGAGGGAGGACCCGACGATCGTCGCCGTCTGGATCCTGTGGGCGTCGAGGACCGCGCGCACCCCGACCGACAGCTCCGCCAGCGTGCGCACCGCCGGGTAGGTCACGGCGAGCACACGGTGGGTCGGGGCGAGGGCTTCGAGCTGCTGCCACCAGATGTCGTGGGCGCCGGAGAGGCCGTGCAGGAACACCACCGTGTCGGGGCCTTCACCCAGGACCACGTACTCCCACGCCCACCCGTTCACGGTGAGGCGTCGAACCGGGTGCGCTGAGCGGAAGGCCCGCAGCGATGCGGTGGTGGTGGGGTCGACCTCGGCGTACAGCTCGCCGAGGGTGGCGCGGGGCGTCGGCAGCCCGTACACCGCGGCGACGCCGAGCGCCGACAGGGCGCCGGCGACGAGCGCGGCTCCGCGGTTCATGGGTGCTCCCGGGCGGTGACGGACGGGACCCTACAGCGGAGCGTCTGGCATCGGCGCTCATCCTGGGGGCGAGGGCCCGGTGTGGAGTCCGACCAGTCGGTCGAGCTGGGCCTCCATGCGGGTCAGCCGGGCGGCGGTGTCCTGGCAGGCGCTACAGGGCGCCGGCGCTGGTCCGCCCTCGGCGGCACCATCGGTCTCGGTCATCATGAAGTCCACGATGTTGGCGGTGACGACCCCGACCAGGCCGATGCCGACGACCATCACGATCACGGCGACGAAGCGGGCAGGGCCGCCGACGGGAGCGAAGTCCCCGTAGCCGACGGTCGTCGAGGTGACGAGCACCCACCACACCGCGTCGCCGACAGTGCTGAAGGTCTCGGGTTCGAGGGCGAAGGTGATGAGCCCGCCCACGATCATCAGCGCGACCACGGAGCTGATGATCTTGCCCAGCCCACGG